>JAGHDT010000477.1 GCA_021159805.1 Anaerolineae bacterium | reverse complement strand
TCCTATGACCACAATGTCTACGCGCTGGAGGTTGACGACGGGAGATTCTTGTGGAAGTACGCAACCGACGGCGGGGTTGGCTCTTCGCCGACGGTGGCTGACGGGATGGTGGTCTTCGGCTCGACGGATGGCGTGATCTATTCTGTGGATCTGATGGACGGGCATCTGATGTGGACAGCGGGCACAAAGGGACGTGTCTTCTCCACCGCCTATCCTCATTTGGACCACTTCTTCATCGGCTCTGATGACGGCAAGCTGTATGCGATCCACAGCCGGTCTGGGCGGAAGGCCTGGGAGTACGCGGCAGAAAGTAGTATACGCTCGCGGCCCTTTGTGGACGACCATCTGGTGCTCTTCAGTTGCCACGAGGGGCTTGTCTATGCGCTTTCGCTGAGCCGGGAGTTGAAGTGGCGCTTCCAGGCCCGGCGTGGGATTCTGGCTTCCCCAATTCTGAGCGAGGGGCTAGTCCTGATCGGATCGCTCGACTGGAACTTCTACGCGCTCGACAGTCGCTCGGGTTGGACGGCGTGGAAGTATCGCACCGGAGGGCCCATCGCGTCGACGGCGGCGGTCTGCGGCGACCTGGTTATCTTTGGCTCTGCGGATGGCTATATTTATGCGCTGGAAGCCAGCGGTGGTCGGATGGTGTGGCGGTATCGGACGGAGGGGCAGGTGACCGGATCGGTCACGACCTATGAAGATGCCATCTACGTAGGTGCTGTGGATGGCGCACTCTATTGTCTTGATGCGCGGGCAGGGACCCTGCGCTGGCGTTACCAAACCGATGGCCCGATCACGGGAGCCGCCTTTGCCGAGGATGGGGTCGTCTATTTTGGCTCTGGCGATCACTATGTGTACGCCCTGCCGGCGTGATGGTCGAGCGATAATGTCCGGTATCAGCCGGTGGCTGCGCTCTCTTCTTGCTGGGGAGCGTGCACGCAATCAGGAGACGGCGCTCGATGGCGAAGACGATGGCAGGCCGGCAGTGACACGGGAAGCGGTGTTGCAGCCTCAGGAGATGACCGAGGTCGATGTGAGAGCATCCCACCCGCTGGATGTCTTTGAGGTGGGTTGGAGGACAGACACGGGGATGGTCCGGGATCACAATGAGGACGCCGTCTATGTGTTTACCGGTCAGCTCGATGCGATAGAGTCACCCTCTGCATTCGGTCTGTTTATGGTCGCTGACGGTATGGGGGGGCAGGCGGGCGGGGAGGAGGCCAGTGCACTGGCGCTGAGAAGCGCTGCGGGCCAGTTGATCCGTGACATCTATGTGCCACTGTTGTCCGGCGCCGAACGTGGGTCCGAGCAGCCGGCGATGGGCGACGTCGTGCGCCAGGCCGCTGAATCTGCGAATGCGGCGGTAGGTCGGAACTTGCCTGGCAGCGGGACTACGCTAACCTATGGTTTGGTTGCGGGCTCGCGTCTTTTTGTGGGGCACGTGGGCGACAGCCGGGCCTATCTGCTGCGCGGCGCAGCTGCACCCAGAGTCCTGACGCAGGACCATTCGCTTGTCAGGCGTTTGGTCGAGGTGGGGCAGTTGACTGAGGCTGAGGCGGCCGTGCATCCCCAGCGCAATGTGTTGTATCGGGCGGTGGGGCAGCCTGAAACGCTGGACGTGGATGTGACCACGCTCCCGTTGGAACCCGGAGATCAGCTACTGTTATGCAGCGATGGTCTCTGGAATATGGTGCATGATGCAGAGATCCAGAGCATAGTTACGTCCTCGGGCGATGCCCAGACGGCCTGCGACGAGCTCGTCGCAGCCGCCAACGCAGCGGGTGGCGACGACAATATCACTGTAGTACTGGTCAGAATGAATTTCTATTAGCAGCAGCGGGAATGGCCTATGGTGAGGATTGATGCCACCAAGGATTACTATGGAATCCTGGCGCTGACGGTGGTGGCCAGCCAGGATGCGATCCGGGCCGCACATCGTGATCTGGCACGGCGATACCACCCGGACGCCGGTGGCGCCGATATCGAGCGGTTCCGGCAGGTGCAGGAGGCCTATCAGGTGCTGTCTGATCTGCTGCTCAGACGCGCCTACGATCGCCAGCGCGAGCAGCGCGGCGCCGGTGCCGGGCCGGTAGCCCTTGTCCTGCTGCAGAGTCGACGCGAGATGCCGCTGATGGAGAGTCAGCAGGTGCTGTATCTCTTCGCGGAGATTCGTCCTCAGGAGGGGTTGCGGGGACCACGCAAGCGGCTGAACATTGCACTGGTTGTCGACCGGAGCACGTCGATGCAGGGAGCGCGCATGCACAACGTGAAGTCGGCAGCCTCAGACTTGCTCCAATCGCTCCAGGCAGATGATCGTCTGGCGGTGGTCACCTTCAGCGACCGTGCCGAGGTCGTGGTGGCCTCGCAGTTTGTACGCGACAAGCGGGCACTGCGTTCTGCGATCGCTTCTATCATCGCCGAGGGTGGTACGGAGATCTACCAGGGGCTTGCCCTCGGTATCGAGCAAGTTGCTCCGTATCTGTCAGACGACGCGATCACGCACGTGATTCTATTGACGGATGGGTGCACGTATGGCGACGAGGAATTGGCTCTCTCGGCGGCCAGGCGCGCTGAGGACGACGGCATTGGCGTCTCGGCTTTCGGGATCGGTGAGGATTGGAACGATCTCTTCCTCGACAGCCTGGCCCGCTGCGGCGGTGGAACATCGCAGTATATCGACACGCCCTCCAAAGTGCAGCAGGTGTTGAGGGCACAGGTCCGAAGCTTGAGCAACGTGGTGCTCAGAGGAGTGTCCGCTCGAGTGGGTGCGGCCCCTGGTGTCAGGGTGCAGGCTGCCTACCGGGTGCTGCCGCATATGGAGACGCTGCCGATCAAGGAGGATAACCTGTTGAACCTGGGCAACGTGCTGGCCGGCCAATCCTGCGCCATCGCGCTGGAGCTGGCGGTGGGAAACACGGAGGCTGCTTCGCACCGAGTGGCGCGCCTGGCCGTGGAGGCCGACAGCGTGGCGTCCGCACGGCGCGTCGAGCTGTGGCGAGATATCGAGGTGACCTTCACCAGCGACTATCAGGTGAAGCCCGTGCCGCCACGACTCCTCAATGTCCTGGCACGTGTGAGTGTCTTCAGCCTTCAGGAGCGTGCCTGGCGGGCCCTGACACTGGGGGACGCCGGGCAGGCCACGCACTATCTGGAGTCCGCTGCCACGCGTCTGTTCGACCTGGGTTACCGGGATCTAGGGCGTGCGGCCATGCTAGAGGTAGATCGGCTTTCCCATGGCAATGATCCGACAATCAAGGGGCGCAAGCAGCTTCGCTACGGGACTCGAGCGCTCTCGATTCCAACATCCTGATCTCGGAGGTAACTATGGCTCAAAAAGGTACTAAGGTGACGTGTCCCTCGTGCGGTGCAGACAATCTGCCAGGAACGCTATTCTGCGTCCAGTGTGGGACGTATCTGCCGTCCGGCGGTCCTCTGCGGACCGAGCCGCTGCCGGAGCAGGAGGATGGGAGTCTGGCCCGTCCTCGGTACGACCAAGACGATCAGGCGGAGCTGACCAGATCGATCAACATTGAGGTCACCGTGCTCAACACGGGGAGCAAGATGCTGCTGTCGGCGGATCGGGAGATCCTGGTGGGGCGTCTGGATGCAGCTCACGGGATCTTCCCGGAGTTGGACATGACGACGGATGGGGGGCTTGAGCAAGGTGTGTCCAGACGGCACGCGCGCATCTACGCGCGAGATGGCACGTGCTTTGTGGAGGATTTGGACAGCACCAACAGCACTTTCCTAAATGGCGAGCGTATCACGCCTTACCTGCCCTACGCCTTCCACGATGGCGATGCACTGACCTTCGGCACTATGCGGCTGCAGGTGCGGGTTCTTGACACTGAAGAGGCAGTCTGAGTCGTAACTGGAGGAGCACAAATGCCTTACACCGTACTATTGCATATCAGGAATGAGGACTCAGTGATTGGAGAGGTTGAGGAGTTGCCCGATTCCCAGGCTCAGTTCCTGGCTGTGCACAGCCCTCATCTTCGTGATGGTAGCGAGGTCAGCTACCTGCTACCTGAGACCAACATTGTGCTGTATCCGTGGGGAATGATCCACTGTGTAGAGGTTCTACCGACAGAGAGTGATGAACAGATTGTCACCTTCGTCCGTGAGTAGACCCGAGAGCCACCCCCTCATCCTGGTGGTTGACGACGAGCCACGCATCATCCGGTTCGTCCGCATCAACCTGGAAATGGAGGGTTTCAGGGTCATCGAAGCTGCGGATGGCCTGGATGCTCTGAACCAGGTCCGCGAGAAGATGCCTGACATGGTGCTTCTCGATGTGATGATGCCGGAGATGGATGGCTTTGAGACGTTGCGCATGATCCGTGAGACGGACAGTGTGCCCGTCATCATGCTGACTGTGCGCAGTTCAGAAGCGGACAAAGTCCGCGGGTTGGATCTGGGGGCGGACGACTATATGACGAAGCCGTTCAGCCCCCGTGAGCTGGTGAGCCGGGTGCGTGCCGTGTTGCGGCGTTTCCAGTCCCTCACGCCGGCGGATCAGTCGTTGCTGGAGATTGACAGTCGTCTGAGTGTTGACTTCAACACGGCCGAGGTGCTGGTCGACGGGGAGCGGGTGAAGCTGCGACCCACCGAGTTTCGGCTGCTGCGCCAACTGATTGAGAATGCCGGGTGGACTGTACCGCACAGCACGTTACTGTCCAAGGTCTGGGGCTACGAATACAAGGATGAGATCTCATACCTGCGGCTTTATATTAACTACCTGCGTAAGAAGATTGAGCCGGATCCGGCGAACCCACAGTATATCTTCACGGAACGCGGGATGGGGTATCGGTTCATCGACTATCGTGCTCGTTCGTCCGGCGCCAGTGAGGACGCCTGAGTAGTGACGTATTGGGCACTGAAGGAGACCCGTCACAGGCTCCCCCAATACGGGGGAGCCTGTGACGTTGGCGACCCATTCGGTCTGAACTGAGT
>JAGHDT010000057.1 GCA_021159805.1 Anaerolineae bacterium | reverse complement strand
GCCGCAATGATGACCCAGATCAAGGGCTCGATAGAGCGCACGATATTCAGAATCGTGCGCGTGACGTAGTAGATGCTCAGCGTGGCCCAGGAGCCAGACATAAGATTCTTGGCGGCCAGGAAGCTTATGGGCACGGCGAGCACGATGCCGAAAGCGGTCGCCATCATTCCCAGGAAGATGGTCTCGACCATACGCTCGATGCTCAGCTTGAGCGGATCGCTGGCAATCAACGGGCCGACGTCGGAGACCTGCCGCGCTTCCACTTCGTGTTCCTGTGTGCCGCGAGCGCTGGGCGGTACCAGCCGGTAGGGCATAATGATGTCGACCTCAAAGCTGCCTTTGTCGTCGGTCATCACGGCCAGGTACTCGCCGTCCTGGCGGATCTGGAACTCATTGCCGATGGGATCGCTCCACCAGATCTCAGCGAGTGTGTTGGGCTCGAAGCCCCGGCCCACCAGCGACAGATCGGACCCCGGCACAATTTGGTTGTCCTCGTTAAGGTCTGACAGGTCGCCGCAGGTGGGGTCGGCGACGATATAGGGTTGTCCGGGCGTCTCACCCGGTGGCGGTGGGGGGCTGTCGGTACATGGAACCGCGATCTGCGCCCGCGCGGCGACGGTGTCCGTCCTGCGGGTGACCGCGGCCTCCCAGGGCCAGAGGACCTTGGTGAGCAGCGGCAGGGTGTCTGAGAACTCGGTGATGGCCTTGTAGGGATTGATCTCGCTGATCTGCCATCCCAACACAAAAAACAGCACCATAATCAGGATGAATATGGTGGGCCCACCGCGCTGCGTGGGGTCCGTTTGTCGGTAGGCGTCCCAGGCGTTCCAGAGCCACAGACCGGCGATGCCAACGATCATAGTACCGATGAAGAAGGGGTCGCGGCTCAGGGCGCGGCTGAACTTGGCGCTCCAGCCGGTCTGCCGCGTGGCAATCAGAGTGATGCGCCAGGCCAGCAGGCCGGTGAGGGTCAGGAGTGAGCCCATCAGGATGAGCCCACGCTGCAGCTGGCGTGCCAGAAGCTGGCCCAGTCCGGGTACGATCAGCGAGGCGATGCCGGCCACAGGCGCCGATGCGAGACTGGCAGGGGGCTCCGATGGCCGGCCTGAGCGGCCGTCGCTATCCTTAGGGGGTATGCCGATGTTCGCGCTCACGCTGCACCTCCCAGCGATCCCTCTAGGCCGCCGCCGACGCGCTCAGCTTCTTCGCCGTAGATATCCTTGAATTGCTCATCAGTCATCGCCCGTATTTCGCTTTGCGTGCCGTGATAGACGATCTCGCCAAGCCGCAGGCCAATGACGCGTGTCGCGTAGCGTTGGACGAGGTCGATATAGTGGAGGCTGCACACGACGGTAATTCCCTCGGTGTGGTTGAGGTCCTCCAGGTGCAGGAGGATTGAGTGAGCCAAGACAGGGTCAAGGCTGGCGACCGGCTCGTCAGCCAAGATTATCTTGGGCTGCTGGACAAGGGCACGGGCAATGCCGACGCGCTGCTGCTGTCCGCCGCTGAGCTCGTCCGCTCGTTTTTGGGCCTGGTCCTCAATTCCGAGGCGCTTCAGAGCGGCCATCGCCATAGCTTTGTCCTCCGCTGAGAAGCGCTGGAGCAAGCTTAGCCATTGGTTGTTGTAGCCCAGGCGACCGGTGAGCACATTGTTGATCACCTTGGAGCGGTTGACCAGGTTGAACTGCTGGAAGATCATCCCGATCTGGCGGCGGATCCGGCGCAACTGCGCCGGGTCCGCTGTGGTGATGTCCTCGCCGTCCCAGAGGATCTGGCCTTCGGTGGGTTCCACCAGCCGGTTGATGCAGCGCAGTAACGTGGACTTGCCGGAGCCGCTGAGTCCGATGATGATCAGGAACTCACCATCCTCCACGGTGAAGCTGACATTGCGCAGGGCAACCGTGCCATCGTCGTATATCTTGGTCAGATTCTTGACCTCAAGCATCTGCGTGTTCCTCCCCGGATTGCCACAGAGGGGGGACCTTGTGTCCCCCCTCTGTGGCTAAGCTGCTTGCGGCACCGGATGCGATCCAGGTGCCGGCTGATACGGCACGATACTACTGCAGATCGGTGATGTTGAGGCCTGCAGCCTGCAAGACTTGGCGGAAGGGATCATAGAAATCGTCCCCGTGTTTCTCCAGTGCTGCCCAGCTGTAGGCTGTATCGAGGGCGGCCTGACCTTCTTCGGTTTCTGAGATCGCCAGCAGTGCATCCACGATGGTCTGCTTCATCTCAGGATCCATCCCGGCGATGAACTGCACGCCGTCGTTGGGGATGTCCTCGGTGACGCCGATGACCAGGACCTTGTCCATGACGTCAGGGCTGTCGTCCTCGATGGTGCTGCGGGCGTCGACGTACGTGGCGCCGGCGTCGCAGTCGCCGTTATAGACGGCGGAGACCACGGCATCGTGGCTGCCGGCATCCACAATCTCGGCCAGATCGTTCTGCGGGTCAATGCCCGCGGCGCGCATGGTGAGGTCAGGGATGATCCAGCCGCTGGTGGAGAGGGGATCGGGCCGGCAGAAGGTCTTGCCCTTGAGGTCCTGAATGGTGCTGATGCCGCTGTCGACGTTGACGATGATCTGTCCGTTGTAGGTTGGGCTGCCGTAGCGGGAAGCAACCAACTCGGTCTCAACGCCGCAGCGCTCGTTGGCGAGGACGTACGAGAAGGTGTTGAGCGAGGACATCTGGGCCTCTGGGGGATCACTGCACATCGCCTCAATGGCGCCGGCGTTCTCCGTGGTGACCAGAATGTCGAAGACGTAGCCGGTCTCATCCTCCAGCAGTGCTGAGAGCTCGTTGGCACCGGTGGTCACCTTCTCAGTCTCACCGGATGGGACAAAGGCCCAGACGATGGGGTTGTTCTCGGTGCCGAGTTTGGCACCGCCACAACCGGCCAACAGAAGTATTGCGATCAGACCTACGACCAGGAAGCGCGAAGACTTGTTCATCGGATCTTCTCCTCATATGTGAATGCTACTCAGGTTAGTCGGGGTGATACGTCTCTATGTTAGAACAATCGTGATTATATGTCAAATGATGTGGACGGTGGATCAGGTGTGGACGGCTTGCTGCTGTAGGGATTGCTTGCGTTTGCCATGCTCTCGCATTCTGATATTATGCGGGAGCACTG
>JAGHDT010000387.1 GCA_021159805.1 Anaerolineae bacterium | reverse complement strand
GAATCATAGGCTGCTTCAAGAGCGGCCTTGGGAGCACAAACCTTGACAGGGACAATGTTATAGAACAACCGCCCCGAGCTTTGCTCAGGGCGGTTGTTCTACAAGGGGCAAACTCAGCCCTCACTCCCGCGTGGTTTCCTGGAGCCAGTGTGCAGCCGTGACAATCAGCTGAGCGCCCAGCGCCACCGACACACCATCGGAGTTGATCATCAGGTGATAGAGCAGCGGATTCTCCAGATTGACGCCGTGATAGTGCTGCAGATAACGAGCACGGTACCTATCGCTCTCCAGAATACTGGATTCAGCCTCGTCTCGTGGGATGCTCTGTCGAGCCATCAGATTGCGGATTCGCGTCTCTGGAGAGGCAAAGACCCGCACGTGCAGCGCGTTACGCCGATTGCGCAAGATGGCCTGACCACCGCGACCCGCGATGACCACATTGCCGGTTTCCGCCAGATTCAGGACGACATCGCGCACCAAGTCACCATAGTTTGCAGCGGCCGTTTCGCGGCGCTGCGAGTTTACCATCTCCGCCGCCATCATAGCATCAAGGACTTCAACATAGGCCTGACCCTGTCGCAGCGATGCGCTCGGCGTCATCGGCACGGCAGAATAGCGGCCAAAGGAGTCCAAAAGACGTTCCAGGAACCCAGGCACGCGCTCCTGCCGGCTCAGGGCCTCAACCATACCCTCATCTGGATCCCCCGCCTCCTCTGCAGCCCTCTGCAGGATCTCCCGATCAAGATAAGAAAACCCCAGCTCTTCAGCGGCCTCTGTCGCCATGTAGCTGCCGTTGCTACCTAGTTGTCGTGAAACCGTGATCACAATACCCATGGCATCCTCCTCTCTCAAATTCACCAGCACGCTTAACTGGACAAACGCTGAAAGGCCCGAATACCGGTCGTCGCACAGAGCCCCGCAGGGTGCAGAGGAGAGGAACTAGCGCGGCGTCCCTAATTTCAGAATAGCACAGCGCCGCAACAGTGTCAAGCCGGAATTCGTGCATGCTCACTGAATCGTGGTATCATCACCAAGAAGGAAACTCGGTTTGGTCAATGAACTTTCAAGGAGCAACCGTGATGGAGCCAGCCGCATTCAACTCGCGTTTAGGGCAGCTCACAGCTGACTATGAAGCCCTTGTTTCGCGCACGAACGAGATCGACCAGACCCTCTACAACGGCATTGTCGACCGCTACCGGTATCCGGTCCTGACGGCCGCGCACACTCCTGTGTTCTGGCGCTACGACCTCAATCCAAAGACAAACCCCTATCTTATGGAGCGTATGGGGATCAACGGCGTCTTCAATGCAGGAGCAATCGAGCTGGACGGCAAGACATTGCTTGTCTGCCGCGTCGAGGGGGCGGACCGGAAATCCTTCTTCGCCATTGCCGAAAGCGGCAACGGCATCGACAGCTTCAGGTTCTGGGACAGACCCGTGGTGATGCCGGAAACGCACAACCCGGATGTCAACGTCTATGATATGCGGCTCACGCGGCACGAGGATGGCTGGATGTACGGCGTCTTCTGCACGGAGCGTAAGGACCCCGACGCGCCCCCGGGTGACATGAGCAGCGCTATTGCACAATCCGGTATCGCGCGCACACACAACCTCAAGACGTGGGAGCGACTGGACGATCTGAAGACCAACTCACCACAGCAGCGCAATGTTGTGCTCCATCCTGAGTTCATCGACGGTAAGTATGCGTTCTACACCCGCCCTCAGGATGACTTCATCCAGGCCGGCAGCGGCGGTGGCATCGGCTTTGGCTTGGTCGAGGACATCGCGCACGCGATCATCGATCAGGAAGCCATCATCGATCCGCGGGCCTACCACACCATCAAAGAGCTGAAGAATGGCGCCGGTGCTCCACCTATCAAGACACCGGCAGGCTGGCTGCACATCGCGCACGGCGTGCGCAGCTGCGCCGCCGGCTTGCGCTACGTCCTCTACGCTTTCCTCTGCGACCTGAATGATCCCAGCAGAGTGATTGCCCGTCCGGGGGGCTATCTTCTGGCCCCCGTCGGCGAGGAACGCGTTGGCGACGTCTCCAATGTGCTCTTCTGCAATGGCGCCGTGAGCCGCGGCAACGGCGAGGTCTTCATCTACTACGCTTCAGCAGATACCCGCATGCACGTGGCGACAACCACCGTTGACCGTCTGGTGGATTACGTCCAGAACACGCCGCCCGACGGCGGTCGCTCAGCAACGTGCGTCGCCCAGCGCATGGCGTTGATCGAGCGCAATCTGGCATATCTCAAAGCGGCTGGCGGTTGAACGTTGCAGGTCTGCTTCAAGTCCACTGTCAGAGGTCACAAGTCCGAGGTCAGAAGTCGATGACCTATCATCACGATCGCGTTCAGGACGGGAAGCCTGTGGAGCAACCGGCCTCTGGCATCCAGCATCCAACACCCAATATCAAGCATCCAATATCAAGCATCCAATATCCAGAAAGGACCCGCAATGTCTGACAAGTACACACCGAAACCGGAGCACAAGTTTACCTTTGGTCTGTGGACCGTCGGAAACACCGGCCACGACGCCTTCGGCGGGGACGTCCGGCCCAAGCTTTCGCCCGCAGAGTTAGTCTACCTCCTTGGTGAGGTCGGCGCCTATGGGGTCAACTTCCACGACAATGACCTGATCCCCATCGACGCTACCCCCGGCGAACGCGCTGCCATCCTCAAGGCCTTCAAGAAGGCCCTGTCCGACACCGGCGTGGTTGTTCCGATGGCCACGACCAATCTCTTCGCTGACCCCATCTTCAAGGACGGCGCCTTCACGTCCAACGACGCCAAGGTACGCGCCTACACGCTGCAGAAAACTATGAACGCCATGGATCTGGGGGCCGAATTTGGAGCCGAGGTGTACGTCTTCTGGGGCGGTCGCGAGGGCATCGAGTCGGATGCTACCAAGGATCCTGTCGAGTCGCTCAAGCGCTTCCGCGAGGCCCTGAACTTCCTCTGTGACTACTCCATAGACCAGGGGTACAGCTACAAGTTCGCGCTTGAGGCCAAACCCAACGAGCCTCGCGGCGACATGTACCTACCTACCACCGGCGCATACCTCGGTTTCATCGCTACGCTGGACCATCCCGAGATGGTCGGCGTCAACCCTGAGGTCGCCCACGAGCACATGGCCGGGCTCAACTTCCTGCACGCCGTCGCCCAGGCCTACGAGGCCGGCAAGCTCTTCCACATCGACCTGAACGATCAGAATTATGCCCGGTTTGACCAGGACTGGCGCTTCGGCGCGCAGAACCTCAAGCAGGCTTTCTACCTGGTCAAGTTCCTCGAGGACGTCGGCTATGAGGGCAGCCGCCACTACGACGCACACGCCTACCGGACCGAGGACTACCAGGGCGTCAAGGACTTCGCCCTTGGCTGCATGCGCACGTACTTGATCATGAAGGAGAAGGCCGAGCAATTCAAGCAGGACGCCGAGATCCAGGCGCTCATCGCTGAGATCAACGCCGACGACGGCTCGATGGACACCTTCAAGGGCGCCTACTCAGCTGACAAAGCCGCCGCTCTAAAGGCACACAGCTTCGATCGCGTCGCCATCGCATCCCGCGGCCTGAAGTACGAGAAGCTCGACCAGATGGTCAACGAGTTGATTCTGGGCGTGAGTTAAAGAACAGCGATCAGCAATCAGCTGTAAGCTGTCAGCACCAGCAGTAAGGAGTAGGGAGTACGGAGTAAGCCAGGCCAATACTGCTTACTCCGTACTCCTTACTCCGTCCGTTAGGCTGTGCGCCCGACAAACCAGGAGACCCAGATGACCAACCCGCTATTCTTAGGTATTGATGTATCCACCACCGGCGCCAAGGCGCTGCTGATCGATGAGAGCGGCACCGTGGTGAGCAGCGCCACGAACCCGCTGCCGTTATCCACCCCCAAACCTCTTTGGTCCGAGCAAGATCCCCACGATTGGTGGAACGGCATTGTCAGCTCGATCCGCCAGGCCCTCTCCGCCGCCGGTGTCACCGGGGATGACGTCAAAGCCATCGGCCTGACCGGGCAGATGCACGGGCTCACCATGCTCGATGCCGCAGGCGAGGTTCTGCGTCCGGCGATCCTATGGAACGATCAGCGCACCGGCCCACAATGCGATGAGATCCGCCGCAGGATCGGCAGGGAACGTTTCATCCAGATCACGGGCAATGATGCGCTGACGGGATTCACCGCACCGAAGATCCTGTGGGTTCAAGAGGAGGAACCCGATATCTACGCCAAAGCGGCGCATATCCTGCTACCCAAGGATTACATACGCTACCGGCTGACGGGCGAGTATGGAACAGACAAGGCCGGCGGTGCGGGCACTGTCCTCTTTGACGTGAGGAAGCGCGACTGGTCACCGGAGGTGCTCGAAGCTCTGGACATCCCCGCAGATTGGCTTCCCCCCACATATGAGGGCCCCGAGGTGTCCAGCTTCATCAGCATCGCGGGCGCAGAGCAGACCGGACTGAAGGTCGGTACACCCGTTGTAGGTGGCGGTGGCGATCAGGCCGCCAACGCCGACGGCGCCGGCGGCCTGATCGCCACCGCCACCTACAACGGGTGT
>JAGHDT010000516.1 GCA_021159805.1 Anaerolineae bacterium | reverse complement strand
ACTGCTGGCAGCGTCACAGGGATCCTGGCGATCTGGGCGAAGGCGGAGTCCCGCAGGTCATCGCGTTGGTGTCGGTCATAGGCGTCAACAGTAGTCCACTTGGGATCACGGCTGGCTCGGTACACTGTGATGTGAAGCGGCTGCGGGCCGTCTGTTGTGTTCTCCAGATAGAGTTCGATTGCCTCAAGGGTAGGGGGCCAATCCCACAGTACGGCACCGGCTCGGGCGATGAGCGGCACCATCAGTCCTGGGCGTTGGTCGTTGTAGCGAAGTTCGCTGCTGCTGGTGACAGATGCTGACGGTGCCAGGTCATCCGCCGGACTCAAGTCGCGATTCAATATCGTCCCGTCCGCAGCCATCAGCTGCCGCTGGAGCTCCTCCAGGTGGTCCGTGTGGATGGTGCGGGGGGAGCACCTGTGGCTGCAGCACAGTGCTGCAGCGATGCCCACGGCTTGACCGACCGCGCCACCCGTGCGCATCAAGCGCGTGGAGGAGTGTGCCAGATGGGTGGCGCTGATCAACCGGCCGGCCAGCAGCAGGTTCGGCACGTTCCGTGAGTAGCACGCCCGGTACGGAATGCCGTACATAGGTGGAATGCTGTGACCAAAGATATTGCCCGTTCCTCCCAGAGGCTGGTGATCGTCTAGATCGTGGCCGCCGTAGGCGATGTCGTCTGGGAAGCGGCGACCGCTTTCCAGATCGGTTTGGGTTATGATCACGTCCCCCAGGAGGCGGCGGCTCTCACGTTTACCCGCTTTGGGGCTGACCCATAGTAAGTCCCAGTTGCGCGCTGCTTCGCTGTGCGGGCCGTTCTTGATGTGATGCCATTCGGCCCACAGTTGCTTGAGCAAGAGCTCGTAGATGGCGCCATCTTCGCGGATCGTGTCCATCGAGCCCCCGGCCTCCGTCACGTAGAGGAACTTGATGTCTTGTTCGTCATTCAGCCAGCCGTCGTGATGGTGGATAAAGGAGGAGAGCCGGCTGTGCCAGACGCGGGGCGCAAACGGCGGTGTTCCCGGTGGCGGTATGAAGATGACCTCGTGGTCGGTGCGCTGGGCGATAGCGACGAGGCTTGTGCCCTGAACGGTGTTGGTGCGCGCCTCTGGGGCGGAGCGTTCGGCGAATTCGCTTCGTGCCTCGCTGCCCACGTCGAAGTCTGCGCCGGCCAACACGCCGATCTCCCCATCGCCAGAAGCCTCGATCACCACGTGAGCTATGTCGATGCGCACGGTCTGGAATGAGGCCAGATCCTCGACGATGACACCTGTAATGCGCCTGCTGGAATCAAGAATGGGCCGTCGGGCGTAGTGGCGCTTCAGGATTTGGACGCCTGCTTCCTCCAGCTTGGTCTGGACCACAGCCTCAAAGCGGCGTGAGATGTTGTAAGGCATGCTCCCCCGGCTCACTTGGGTGAAGCCCCGAACCCAGGCGGCTTCCTCCTGTATCTCGTGGATGATGCCGGTCTCGGTGCCGTAGGGGTTATAGCGGTCGGCGCCGGTGATGCCGACGCCAACGTCAGGCCCAGCGTTGCCGCCGAGCACGGCGTCCTTTTCGATAAGGATCGTCCTGCATCCCATTCGGCCTGCCTGGATGGCGGCGCAATAGCCCGAGACGCCTGCGCCGATAACCAGGATCTCGCACGTGTGATGGCGTCTGATTCGCGGTTCATCAGGGGGCATTGTGGCTTCCTTTCGATTCACGGCATTACTGTGCACCTCCATCCTCTCCCAGTTGTTGACTCTGTCAAGTTATCACGTGCCAGGCCCTCCTGCGGGCGTTTCTCAGTCTGGAAGCGTCTTCTCTGCGCAGACAGGTGACGTCGACAAGAGTACAGCTCGACGAAGACGCGAACGCCGAGGTCCGCGGGATCGTCTGGGCGAGGACTGCGGGTTCGGTCGGCGGCTGCTCACCTCGACATCTCTTGACGGCGGGGTACGGTTGTGCAGATCTCCATCTGGCTTGTGCTCCCAAACGAGAACGCGCCCTATGCTCGGCTCGGATTGCGTTGCCCAGGAGTGTGGATATCATATCTGAAACTTGGAGGTGTCTATGAGGATCACCAATGAGGCTTCGGCGGCGAGCAAGCCCTTCCATCGGTGACTACAACCGCAGCTGGATGCACTGGATGGTCCTGTGCGGGATTTCTGAGCGAATGGTTACTGCGACCAACCGTGGCGTTGTGTCTGACAGTCTGTGAGAACAAGGAGAGCTCGATGAGCGATGACTTGCAGGCGCGTTCTGTCGCTCTACTGGAGCGGTGGGCCTGCGCTGTTGAGCCTTTCTGGCACGGGGTTGTCGGTGACGCGACCATGGGCTGCTACGGTCCCGGTTATATTCATTGGGGTGTGCAGTCAAACTGGAACTATGCCGCTGCGATGGCGACCCTGTCTCGACAGGCGCTGTCCCAGCGGCCAGGCGCGAGCGACGCGGATCACTGGCGGAGTCGTGCGCTGTCCGCACTGCGCTTCGCGCTTACCACGCACGTCACGGGTGACCGGACAGGAAATGATGGGCGTCAGTGGGGGCACAGCTGGATCAGCCAGCTCGGTATCGAGCGAGGCATGCACGGTGTGCCTCTGTTGGCAGATGATCTCACATCGGATGACCGCACCGCGCTGCGGCGGCTGTTGGTGAGCGAGGCCAACTGGCTGCTCAACGACGCGCGTCGCGGGGAGCACGCCGGTGTGGTGGGGGGGCTCTGGGCCAGCAGCGGACGCAACGTGCCCGAGTCCAATATCTGGTCCGGCGCACTTCTTTGGCGGGTCGCGCATATGTACCCTGATGAGGTGGACGCGGCTGCCTGGATCGAACGCGCTCACGTGTACTTCATCAACGGGATCTCAACTCCATCGGATGCTGAGGACAATACGATCGTTGCCGGAAGGCCGGTGTCGACGCGCCACGTTGGTCCCAACTTCTTCTCCACCTATGCACTGGATCACCATGGCTATCTCAACGTCGGCTACATGGCAATCTGTATGAGCAACGCGGCGATGCTGGCCTTCGATATGCGCAAGGCCGGGCTGCCGGTGCCCGATTCCCTG
Organism: Anaerolineae bacterium; assembly: GCA_021159805.1. GTDB lineage: Bacteria > Chloroflexota > Anaerolineae > B4-G1 > SLSP01 > PWVB01. Next base: position 523 of record JAGHDT010000516.1, on the reverse strand, counting down.
ACCCATCACCAGGCGGATCTCTGGGATCTCCTGCGGCGCTTCATCTTCGGCAACGGACGGCTGGCCCGCATCGGCGGTGACAGTCGTGTCCGCTACGCGTACTGTCAGGAATACCTGTTGCCTTCGCTGCTCTATGCAGCCGATGTGTTGGGGGACGCGCACGCTCTGGCGCTGGCGGATCGCCAGCTGGCGCTGATTGAGCGGGAGATGGCGGTCAGCGATGATGGCACTTTCTACGGCAATCGTATGGGACACATGCGTGACAGGAACCCGCACTACTTCACGCGACTGGAGTCGGATCGCGCCTGTGTGCTGTCGATGGTGGCGAACTATCTACCGCTGGTTGCAGCGTCACCCGAGCCGATTGTGTCGTTTGAGTCCTCTGTGGCCGGCGCTTGGTGTGAGCCTGACCACGGCGCTGTCCTGCATCGCTCGTCTGAACGACTGGCGTCCTTCTCTTGGCGGGCGCGGGGTCTCACCCAGGGCCTCTGTTTGCCTCCGAGTGAAGCCGCCGCGATCAGTT
>JAGHDT010000177.1 GCA_021159805.1 Anaerolineae bacterium | reverse complement strand
CTCATGGCGCACCTTCTCAACGCACATGGCCTTGTAGTTGCGGTTGCTGATGGATTGGGGACGTCCATCGAGAACTGGCAGCCCGGCGACGTCATCGTCCAGCGCCACCATCTCCAGACCCCTGACAACCAGGGGGGACATTACTACCTGCAGACAGGTGCCTACTGGCTGGATACGATGGAGCGTTGGAAAACTTCCAGTGAAGACGGGGACTCCGCAGACAGTATCCTGATCCCCGAGATCGTCAGGTAACGGCAAGGAGCACATCGACTCCAGGTTCCTACCTACAAAAGGAATCATCTCACGCCAAGACGCAGAGCCGCCAAGAACAACAAGCAAGAGGGCTGGAGACTTGGGGACTCAGAATCGCGTCGGGGGAAGCACTATCCGCTGATTCTTCATTCTCTGAACCTTTGCATCTTGTATATTGAAGTAGAACCTTAACAACAACGAATAGCCAAAAGCGGCCAATCGTGAGAAGCTACGACTGGAGGCCCGAAGCGGCGACTGAATGCGCGTGAGGAGCACTGAGCTGCCTCTTCGCAAAGATTGTCGTTCGGACCGCCCAGTAGACCCGATTGGGAACATTGCGGCTACCCGGATGCAAAAAGGTAGGCCGCGAATTACTCGCAAGGCTGGGTTGAGCAGATGACAAGGGTACTGGGCTTTGGCACCGCTTCGGCGCACCCAAACGATGTAAACCATTGGTACTTGCTGTCTTAAGGAGGTTAACATGCAGACCCGCGTGATCGGTATCGATCTAGCCGTCACCGCCTCACATAAGGCCGTTGTGCTTGACCCAGCCAGCAACGAGTTTCTAGGCCGTCCGCGTTCCTTCCGCTCACATCCCGCAGAGATGGATCGTATCTGGGAATGGGCGCATCAAGATACCCACGAGCCGGTGCAGATCGTCGTCATCTGTGAAGCTACCGGTATGGCCTGGTATCCTGTCTGCGTCTATTTCAGTGACCGCGGCGCACGTGTCTACCGCGTCCACGGTCGCAAGACGCGCGATCTGCGGCGTGTGCTAAAGCGTCATGCCGGCAGCGATCGCATCGATAGCCGCGTCCTAGCACAACTCTATGCAGTTGTTGGGAAGTATCTCGATCCCTGGTGGCTACCCACCGGCGATCAACTGGCGCTGCAAAGAGCTTGCCGGGAATGGGATCGCTGGCGCTCTGTAGACGTTGCTATCCAGAATCGCCTACAAGCGTACGATCAATGGGCTTGGGGCGGCCTAACCCGGCTCATCCCTGTAGGTGCTCTGAACTGGATGCGAGAGAACTGGTACGATCCCTGGTGTGTCCAAGATGCTGGATCTACTGCACTGACGAAGGCTTGGCAGGAAGCTTACCCAGAGCAGGCGGCATCTACTGACTGGATCCCGGCGTTAGTTGACCGTGCCGCGGAAATGACTACGCTCTACCGCTCAGCAGAGCGCGTAGGGTACGCTGATCTACAGGCCCGTATGCAGCGTGAGTTAGCTATGCAAACTCAGATCCGTGAGATCCGGCGTGAGCTAAGCCGCACGCGCATCCAGCCGCTGTATCGCCAGCTAAGCCCTGAACGTCACTTGGAGACGATCTATGGTGTGGGCGCCAACAGCGCAGCTATCTATATAGCTTTCATCCAAGACATCGCGCGCTTTCGCTCTGTCGAGCGGTTCCGAAGCTGGTGTGGCATCATCCCCGCGAGTCACCAGAGTGGTGACTTCGAGGCCAAACACATGCCACTCACTCAGGCGGGCCCCAATCTTGTGAAAGCTACGCTTTATGTGAATGCGAACATCGCCCGGCAGTGGGATGTGCAATTCGCAGCTCTCTACTATCGACAAATGGTGGAGTTCGGGAAACATCACACCCAAGCCATATGCGCTTGTGCCAGTCACCTCGCCAGTCGCATCTACACACTGCTCAAGCAGCAGCGGCCTTACGAACTGCGCGGTCTCGACCAGCAACCTATCATGTCAGAACAGTCACGCGACTTGTGCCTAACCCGCTATCGTGTTTCGCCGGAAGTGCGTCACCGTACCTCCGTTGGGGCACGCAAGCAACGCGCTCAGAAGAGAACAGAGCAGCACTTCCTAGAGCACCAAACTACATAAACAGGAAAGGCGTTCTCGGACGAGCTGCCACCCATTCCGAGCCGCCTTCCCCTGGGAACAGTTTCACTATAGCTGTCCTGAAGGCGGTGTCAACATGAATCTTGGCCCCGTCCATGGTTATCTGCGTCTCTGATGCAGCTTTGGCTATTCGATTGTTAACGTTCTGCTTCTTGACAAGTATTAGAACATCTTTGCGTGAGCTCGTTCAGTGCCTCTGTATTAGCGGTAGATACGCTCGATAGACGTGCTCGACCACAAAGACACGCACCGGCAGGTGTATGGGACTCTCCGGTATCTCTGTCGCATCGGCCGTGATGGTGATGGCGGCGGTGTAGCTGCCCACAGGCAGGCCGCGCGGATCCACGGTAACGGTGAAGGCTTCATCTGCGTCCCCCTGCGTGGGGTCCACAGTCACGGTGACCGCTGCTGATGCCGACACGACGCTCCAGCCGAAGTCCTTCTCGCCCGTGTTGCGCACCGTCACCATCTGTGAGACGACGTGCGTCTCCGTCACCGTCTGCATCCAGGTCAGTGCGGTAGGCGTCGCCGCCATCCCCCAGATCGGCCAGGATCGCGGGCGTTTGTCCATCTGAGTCAGCGCTGTGTACGCCGGCCGCGCCGACCCGTCCGGGTTGAGGATGGAAAAGTAGCGCAGCGGGTCGCACGTGCCGTACCAGGACAGTTGGCTGAAATCCAGGTTGGAGACGATCATCGTCCCCATCCAGGGCCAATTCGCGTCGGCATAGGCGAAGGCGCCGGTGAGGTAGTCGGCCTGTTGCTGGGCGGTGACCTGTTGCCGGGCGAAGCCGATCTGCTCCCAATAGCTGTTGCACGTCGCCGATTCCAGTAACCAGCCGAACTCTGTGCCCCACACCGGCAACTCACCATCCCCGTGGGCGACCATCACATCGTGGATGTCCTCAGCCCGGCGGAAGTTCAGGATGCCGCTGCCCCACGTCTTGTCCTCCGGCGGCCCTCCGAAGCCATAGTTGTGGATGCTGATGGCATCGAAGTGCCCCTTCACGCCGGCGGTGTACATAGCCTCCAGGAAGTCCACGTCGTTCATTGCCCGTCCATCGCCGGTGCCACCGGTCGGAGCCAGGCTCCCCGCGATCACCAAGATGTGCGGGTCGCCGGCTCTGGTGCCGTCGTAGGCGCGCCTGACCATCTCGGTGTAGCGCACTGGATCCACGGGCTGGTACCCCCACTGGAAATCGAGGTTCGGCTCGTTCCAGACCTCCAGCGCCACGCGGTAGGGGAAGCCGCACGTCGCCCGCTTCTGCGCGATGTGTGCGGCTAGGTCCTGGAAGAAAGCCTGCCATCCGACCATCTCCCCGTCCTGGATGGGCGTCCAGTTCGACGAACCCCGCTCGACGCGCAGCAGCACGTGAATGTTGTGTTCGCACGCCTTATTCAGCAGCACGTCGACCGAGCCCCAGTCGTAGTTCCTGTCGCGGTTCCCATCGACAGTGTCCCAGTATACGAAGTACTTG
>JAGHDT010000190.1 GCA_021159805.1 Anaerolineae bacterium | reverse complement strand
TCATTGCCGATCGCCAGCACCGTGGGACCGGTCAGGTCATGCTCGTACAGCGCCTCACCAGCGTGTGCGCTCGTCGCCACAATCTGGAGCGCGCCCAGCGTCTCCCGAGTCTGTGCAATCCACGCCTCCAGCTGCGCGTGCTCCTGGATGCGGACCACCGGGAGCGCAAAGAGCGATCCCATACTCGCGCGCACCGCTTTGGCGTCGTAGGGATCCGCTGCATGGCCGGTGATGATCACGGCGTGTGCGCCCAACGCGTCGGCGGACCGGATCACGCTGCCGATGTTACCTGGACTATGGGGGCGATCCAGCAGGAGAACCAACACGTTGTCGACGATCGGAATCCGGGCCGGATCATCCTTCCGCTGTACGGCCAGGGCCATCAGCTCCGATGGCGACGAACGCTCGCTGAGCGCGATCTGCACGTACTCATTGACCTCAACACGATTCTCGGTCGGCGTGCGCTCGATGATCTCCCGAGCCCAGTCCGTCCGGACGGTATCGGGGCAGGTGATCAAGTGCTGGACATTCCAGCCGTGGTCGTACGCCGCCGTGATCGCGTGGACACCCTCGATAAAGAAGAGCTTCTCCTGCGTCCGGCGGCGCCGGTTCGACATCACATCACGGATCAGTCTGACCTTGGCGTTTTTCAGCGATGTAATCATTCTCGGGGATCATCTCCTAAGCCGACATTAGCAGGTATAGCACGACACTGGCAAGTCGGATTGTCTGCAGCATCTTCAGACCGGTCTGGGCCGCGTAGTCGCGTACCTGTTCCGGGCTGATGCGGTGTTCGATCGGAGGTCCGGCTGCGCCTTCCTCATAGGGCCACTCCAGAATCGCAACCATATAGCGCGCTACGCGTGCCGCCTCTCCCAGGGCCAGGAGCTGATCATCAGCTTCGTGAAAGACCGTGCCCATAAAGACGACATCATACGCATTCTCGTCGAACGGCAATGCCTCAGCCCGGGCAACCTTGAAATCACCTTCGGGCACGAGAGATGTCGCAGCCTCGATCATCTCCGGATTGACATCGACACCCGCGACTGCCAGTCCGCGCGCAGCAAACGCCTCGGCGAAGAGCCCGCTCCCCGTACCGACATCCGCCATAGAGGCAAACTCCCCTGCCTCAAGACAGAGATCAACCACTCGCTCCGGCTCCAGCCGGGCCACCCGCTCCGGATTGCGCAGCGTCCCCATTTTCCCCCGGTATCGACGCTCGTGCACAACTCACTCCTATCACTATTCAAGGACCCAAACGAGGTGAATGAGACAGCATTCTACCCGAAGGCAAAGCAGGATACAACACTTCTCAAACGCCTGGCATCACGCCGGATCAAACACCTCCCAGCCGGCCACCTCGCGGACGCAGGCCACCACCTCTCCCACGGCGGCTGCAAACAGAGCCTCGCCCTTTTCCGCTGTGGCCAGCTCCGGGTGCCCATATCCCCCGGTCGCGCTGACGTGCTCAATGGGTCGGGCCACAGTCACGCGGCTGGCCTGCCGCGAATCGGGGGAATAGAAAGCTGATTCGAACGGGATAAGCGCGCCCTGGGCTGCGGCAAGATCGACGAGCTCGGGACGCAACCGCAGGATCATACTCGTCTCCAACTCACTCGCGTGAGTGACGTGATCCTGTTCCAGGCCCGGCACCGCTGCGATCTGCGGCGCGGCCAGCACAAACCACGTCGCAAAGACCAGCCAAAGATCGCGCTCATCGCGATGGCGCATCTGGACCCTATAGAGCGCAGACTGACCGGGCAGCCCGTTCCCGCCGTGCGCGTTGAGCAGCAGAATGCGCTTGAACCCGTTCGAGATCAGGCTCTCCAGGATGTCATCCACCATACGGGTGTAAGTGTCGTGGCTGACGCTCACTGTGCCCGGAAACCGGCTGTGGTGTTCCGAGGCCCCCACCCATATCAAGGGTAGGAAGAGAGCGAGATCGCCCAACTGCGCCTGCGCACGCGCCACGATCTCGCCACAGATCAGCGAATCGGTGAGCATGGGCAGATGATGCCCGTGTTGCTCCAGCGAGCCCAGCGGTAGGACAACCACCTTGTCGACCAGGTCAGCCATCTGTGTCCAACGTCGCTCTCCATACTGCATTGCGACACCTCCCCGTGTCTCTCTATGCCTTGTCGTGTACCGGCGAGACCTGTGCCCTCGCATAGAGGTCGGTCCACTCCGGCGTGCCGTCGTCCGGGGTCACCTTCATCGTCACGCCACGCTCCTGCGCCGGGATATTCCCGTTGTGGCCATCGTCCCAGATCTGATGGATGTCGGCATAGTGCCGGACCCTGCCACCGGGCCAGATGACCGAGAGTAGAGCCTGCGGTCTCTCAAGCTCGAAAGGCGGCTCCATACGGTAACGCACTAGCGCCTCCTCATCCACCTCGATGCCCAGGCCGGGCCCATCCGGCACGCGTGCGTAGCCACCGACGATGGTCACCGGTTTGACCAGCAGATCGTCCGTGTAGTTGTTCAGGCAGTTCACCGCCGGCCACTGGGCCATAGGCAACACGGCGCCCAGATGCAGCGACAACGCCGTAGTAAGGCCGGTGCCCACCATCTGCAGCCAGAAGGGCTTGTCGAACGCCGCAGCCAGAGCGCCCTGTTGTAGCACCCTGGCGACCCCGCCGCCGATCACAAAGCCGTCGCATACCTCTTCACGGGCCACTATGGGGAACGGGGGATTGCCGAAGTGCAGAGCGATGGGATGCGCGATCTTGCTCCGCAGCTGTCGGAGCCCCTCGACGTCGCGCTGCATAATCGGGGACTCGTAGATGCTGACGCGCTCGCACTTATCCAGCTCGGTCAGCACCGGCGTGGCATTGCCGGCGTTAATCAACATCTGATTCCAGTCCAGCTCGAGGCTGAAGTATGAAGGGGTAACCTCGCTGACCGCCGCGACCTGCTCGAAGATGTCCCACCAGGGCCGAGCCTTCGTCTTGTATGCGGTGTAGCCCTGTGCCAACGCCTCCTGGGCCTCGGCAGCAAGCGCCTCCGGCGGCATGTCGATGTTCCACCACGAGATGGGACACCACTCACGCACCCTGGCCTGGCTGAAGAGCCGGTAGGTCGGCACACCCAGCGCCTTGCCGGCCACGTCATAGAGCGCCATCTGCAGCCCAGCACCCAGCGTGTCATCGCCCAGGAAATCCCCGGGATGGCCACCCTTGACCCGTTCGATCGCCTCGTCGGAGACCTTCCCCCAGGTGTAATGCGGCAGCGTCTCGCCGTAGCCGACAAGATCGGGCACATCGGTCGTCACCCGGATGACCTCAACAACCTGCCATTGCCAGACCTCGCGGGCGTTCCATTCCAGACAGCGCGGCGTAAAAGGAACCTTGACCACAATGCGTTCAACATCCGTGATGCGCAGCTTCGCTCCCATTGACTCACCTCGTCCTTTCAGGTTGTGCAGATTGTGTTGTCCTCACCTTTGATTCCGACTCGGTTCCGCCGATGATACCGGAATGGCTTCCCCGCACTCTATAATGTCCATGCCCAGGCACGCACCCTGTGTGGTTGCTCCTTACCAAGCCCTGCAGGCCTTTCCACTTCCTGTCAAGCCAACAGCCGCCCGCCTTCACCAAGACACATTGGAACCGAATTTGATACCGGATATCACTTGAAGGGGCGGCTGGGCACGCAGCGCATCTATGTCGTGGCACGGAACGATAGCCCCGTCCTCAACGACGTAGATGTGCAGCCGGCCCAGGTCGTTTGATCCCAGCCCGGCCTCAGCAGCCATCCTCAGATAGACGAGTTTACGGGGATCGAACCCCACCAGATAGCTCGCCACACTGTCCACGGCAACCATATTGGTGCCGGCGATGCACAGACCGAGGGGGTGGTTGCTTCCGCGGTTGAAACCGGTGCCGTCACGGGCGACCACGCCCTCAACCAGGTTGATCTGCGGGCGCACGACCTGGGCGAGATCGATAAGGCGGCGCGCCAGCCCCGCCTGCCATTGCTCGTGCATCGTGCGATCCATCCACGTCTCCCGGGGCTGATCGTTGGTGCGCACCTCCTCCGGCATCTCCTGCCAGGCCTGGGAACAGAAGTGGCGATCGAAAACGTTGACGACACCCATCAGGTTCTTCATACACAGGGTCGTGATGGCCAGGTTATGCGTCTTGAGTTTGGGAATGTTGAACAACACAGTGTTTGGGGCGGTGGCCAGACGGCTGACGTTGATTTCCGAATGCGCCAGCGGATGCGGCACCGGCATCTTGACGCACGTGAAGGTCTTGGGGCAGCGGAGCTTGGCGCCGGTCGCCGCGCTCACCTCCGGGTAGCCGGTACCGCGCCAGTGGCGAGGTCCGTTATCGTTCGAGTTGCGGGGATCCTCCAGAATGTAGACGCTGCCGCGGCGCGAGCCGTGCTGGAGCAGATACTCGATGGCGCCCTGGACAAAGCCAGGATGCGTGGTGATCCCCGTGTCGGGGTCGGCGTACTTCTCCCCAACAGTCAAGTTGGGCTTGAGCACCGCGTTCTCGCCCTCAAGCTCGATCTGCATCGCCGATAGCATCTGCATCGCCGCCTGGCGGTAATCCTCCCAGCTCACCGCATCCGGCAGCGGCATCTTGGAGATCAGAAC
>JAGHDT010000096.1 GCA_021159805.1 Anaerolineae bacterium | reverse complement strand
TGGGCGTGAGCACATTGGCTATGCACTTGGCTCGGCACGCCACAACGGTCAGCGATCGCCAGGTGATCCTCATCGATCTGGCATTCCCGGTCGGCAGCATCAGCCTGTGGAGCGGTATATCCGGTACCAGGAACAGCGTGTCGCTGCTGTCACGTGCCGCTTCAGAGATTGACCTGAGCGTGATCAAGAGCTACAGCCTGCAGAATGTCTATGGGTCCTACTTCATCCCCGGGCCTGCAACCCTCACGGACTTGAGTGCTGTGCGCCCTCAGGCGCTGGAGCGTGTGCTGGAGGTCCTGCGTGATGCCGGCTACATTGTCATACTGGACCTGGGGCACGCGACCTTGCCGATGATGTGGGACACTCCGACGAAATGCGATTGGCTCGGTATCGTGACCTCGGCGGAAAACACCTCACGCGCGCTGGCGACGGAACTGATGACCTCACTTCCCGGCCGGGGTGTCGACCCCAGATCTCTGGTCCTACTGTTCAATGATTGCACGAACAACACGCCTTCTGACATCTCGATCGGGTTGCCGCGCACACCTGACGTGTTCATACCCTACACTGAGAACTTTGATGAGTTGACAACGTCTTCGGCCTTCAGCCACTTGTGGTCCATTGTCGCGGCAGATGAGCAGGAATATTTGGAACTGCCGCGTGATGACGGTGGCATTGCAGGAGATGCGTAGCACAGGCGTTTCTTCACCCGTGAGCGCTTACCGGTCAGCGTAATGACACAGTGTTTGTGCTCAACACCAGATGGTAGATCACTAATTCATATGGAGGTCAGATTATGGAATTCGATCCGAACGTTCGTTATCTTGAGACCCATGAGTGGGCCCGCAAAGACGATGACGAGGTCATCGTCGGTATTTCCGACTATGCTCAGAGCACGCTCTCCGATGTCGTCTATGTTGAGCTTCCCGAAGTCGGCGAAGCGATCAGCAAGGGTGATCAGCTTGGCGTTGTGGAGTCAGTCAAAGCTGCCGGAGACGTCTACGCGCCGATGAGCGGCGAGGTCGTAGCAGTCAATGAAGCACTTGAGGACGCTCCAGAACTGGTGAACCAGTCTCCGTTTGGGGATGGATGGCTCCTGCGCATCAAGCCCAGCGATCCGGGCGAGTGGGACAGCCTCCTGGACGTCAAGGCCTACAAGAAGGCCACGGAAGACGAGGCGTCAGAGTAGCCTCCGAGCATTCAGAGCAAGAGAGCCCGCACGCAAGCGGGCTCTAACTGTTATGCTGGTGTGATGAGTGAGGACACCAGCATAACCATTGAGTTGGGAAGGAGTCTGACATATGGTCTACATACCGCATACGGCAGAGGAACGCCGTCAGATGCTTGAGGCCATTGGCGTCGCCGACGTCGAGGACCTATTCGTCGATGTGCCGGAGCAGTACCGATTTCCATCCCTTAACCTGCCCCCGTCCCGGTCTGAGATGGAGATCATGGGTGAACTCCAGAAGCTGGCCGAGACGAACCTTAACGCCAATCGCACACCAACTTTCCTGGGGGCGGGCGCTTACCGGCACTGGGTTCCCAGCGTTGTTGACTATGTCATCAGCCGTGGGGAATTCGCAACAGCCTATACACCCTATCAAGCCGAGATAAGCCAGGGTACCCTGCAAGCGATCTTCGAATACCAGAGCCTGATCTGCGATCTCACCGCCATGGAAGTGGCCAACGCCAGTCATTACGACGGTGCGACGGCAACCGCCGAGGCCGTGATCCACGCCTACAACATCTTCCGGAAAAAACGCCGCAAGATCCTGATAGCACCCACCGTCCATCCACACTATCGAGCCGTCGTACGCACCTATACGCAGGGCATGGATCTCGAGATCATCGGGGACGAAACTCTGGAGACAAGTATCTCGGATCTGGTCGCCCAGGTGGATTCGGAGACCGCGTGTGTCATCGTCCAGAGCCCCAACTTCCTGGGTCAGCTGGAGTCCCTCGACGGACTGACAGAAGCCATACGAGAGCGAGATAGCCGCACGCTCCTGGTCGTCGTCACCAACCCGATCAGTCTCGGACTGCTGAAGCCACCGGGAGACTACGGCGCTGACATCGTCGTCGGCGAGGGACAACCGCTTGGACTCGGTCTGAACTTCGGCGGACCCTATCTGGGATTCTATACCACGCGTATGAAGTACGTGCGCCAGATGGCCGGCCGACTCGTCGGCAAGACGACCGATGTCGAAGGCAAAGTTGGTTACGTGATGACCCTGACGACGCGAGAACAGCCCATCCGTCGTGACAAAGCCACCTCCAACATCTGCTCCAACCAAGGGCTGATGGCGCTGGCGGCCACAGTCTATCTATCGACGCTGGGGAAGCAAGGGCTGCGGCAGCTCGCCGAGCTCAACTACCACAAAGCACACTACGCTGCACAGAAGATCAACGACCTTCCGGGATTCGCCGTACCGTCTGCACAACCATTCTTCAACGAGTTCATCGTCCACTGCCCGATGCCGGTCGCACAACTGAATCAGGTTCTGCTGGAAGGTGAGTTCGACAACACTCCCATCCTCGGCGGCTACGATCTGAGCCAGGACTACCCAGAGCTTGCGAACCGGATGCTCGTTGCGGTCACCGAGATGAACACCCAGGCCGAGATCGATCTCTTCGTCATCGCCTTGGCGGCGTTTGGTGACCAGCAGGGAGGCACTAGATGAGCGAACCACTGATCTACGAACTATCGTCACCGGGACGGCACGGTACCCGGCTTCCTAAGCTTGACGTTCCCCGTAGTGACCTGCCGGAAGAGCTCCTGCGAGACGACCTGCCGCTGCCCGAAGTGAGCGAGATTGATGTCGTCCGACACTTCCTGCGCCTCTCCCAACTCAACTACGCCATCGACAAGGGGATGTACCCGTTGGGCTCGTGCACGATGAAATACAATCCCAAGATCAACGAAGAGACCGCGCGCCTGCCAGGCTTCGTCGGGCTCCATCCAAACCAGCCGGAGGCCACGGTTCAGGGCGCCCTCAAGCTGATGTACGATCTCCAGGAAGCGATCAAGGAAATCGCCGGCTTTGGCGGCGTCACCCTACAACCGGCGGCAGGCGCTCAGGGCGAACTGACCGGCGTACTGATCATGCGCAAGGTCCAGATAGATCGCGGCGAGACGCAGCGCGACACCATTCTGGTCCCGGACTCGGCGCATGGCACGAACCCGGCCTCCACGAGCATGAGCGGGCTGCGCGTCGTGCAGATCCCGTCTGATGAGCGGGGCAACGTCGACATAGAAGCTCTGCGCAGCCAAGCCTCCGACCGGATTGTGGGGCTGATGATCACCAATCCCAACACGCTGGGCCTCTTTGAGGAGCAACTTGCCGAGATCGTGGAGATTATCCATAGCTGCGGCGGCCTGGTCTACGGCGACGGCGCCAACATGAACGCCCTGATCGGCGTGATGCGCCCTGGCGACGTGGGGATCGACGTCATGCACTTCAACCTCCACAAGACCTTCAGCACGCCACACGGCGGCGGCGGACCGGGTTCAGGCCCGGTGGGCGTCGCCGCCCCGCTGATCGACTTCCTCCCCGACCCGGTGGTGGTCAAGACCGAATCAACGGTCGAGGGTGAGCCGCCCCGCTACGCCTTCCACCACCCGCCGAAGACCATCGGCCCGATGGGGAGCTACTGGGGACACTTCGGTGTCCTGGTGCGGGCCTACACCTACATCCGCATGCACGGTGCCGAAGGCCTGCGCAGCGTAGCAGAATATGCAGTGCTCAATGCCAACTACCTACGCAGCCTGGTCAAGGACACCTATCACATCCCGTATGACCGGATCTGCAAACACGAGTTTGTGGCCGAGGGCCGGTTCGCGGGCGTGCCCGACATCGGCGCACTGGATGTCGCCAAGCGGCTGATCGACTACGGCGTCCATCCCCC
>JAGHDT010000206.1 GCA_021159805.1 Anaerolineae bacterium | reverse complement strand
CCTCCGGGATAAAGCCTACGGCTCCCTTCCACGCTCTCCCCGCGCTGGAGAAGACGATCACGTCTTCCTTTGGTTCGACCTGAAGATGGGCCAGATGGCCGCCGCCGACCGGCGCGCGGCTGGTGAGGATCTCGTCTGCGCGGTAGTAGTAGCCCGAAGCGTCGCGGCGCTGCAACCCGTTGGGAGTGAGGATGATCAATTGCTTGGCACCGGGCATCACCAGATCCGCCTGGGTTGTGAAAGTGCCTTTGCCGGCCGCATTTTTCTCCGCATCGATGATAATAGTGCGGCGCGGCACAGCGTACGCCTCTCTCAGCTTCGTAGTTTCCTCTACGATCACCTGCAGGCGCTTGGCCTCCGAGCCCAAGAGGCTTTGGAGATACTTGATCCGGGCACGCAGCTCCTTGGCTTCGTCCACCAGCCGCCGGCGCTCCAGCGCAGCCAAGCGTCGTAGTTGCATATTGAGGATCGCCGTTGCCTGCAGGTCGCTGAAGCTGAACTTGCGCATCAGGTTGACGTGTGCGGACTCGGACGTGCGCGAGCGCCGGATAGTGTCGATGACCTCATCCAGGATGTCCAGGGCCTTGAGCAACCCGTCGACGATATGCAGCCGTGCGCGCCGCTGCTCGAGTTCGTACTCGCTCCGGCGCTCGATGATCTCCAGCCGGTGTTTGACGAAGTGGATCAGCATGTCCGCGAGAGGCATCTCCACGGGTCGTGTGGAGCCGTCTTCCTGCGGGACCAGCGCCAGGTTGATTGCGCCGAAGGTCTCGCGCAGCTGTGAATACTTGAGCACATCCGCCAGGACTTCCTGGGGGTCGGCGTTGCGCGAAACCTCGATGACCACGCGCATACCCGTGTAGTCGGACTCATCCCGCAGATCGGTGATACCGGCGATGCGGCCGTCTCGGACCTCACGGGCCAACTTCTCGATGACCGTTGTCTTCAGAACGGCGTAGGGCAGCTCCTCAACCACAATGTTGCTCTTGCCACCTCCGATATCCTCCAGCTTAATGCTGGCCTGCATCACGATGCGGCCACGCCCATCCTTGTAGGCCTGGCGAATCGTGTCGATGGTGCCGCCGTTGCCGTCGTCACGGTAGCGGTAGATCAGGCCGCCGGTGGGGAAATCCGGGCCGGGGATGAGCTTCATCAGGTCATCGACGCTGATTCTGTCGCGTTTCTTCCAATTCTTGGCTATATGGATGACTCCGTCGCAGATCTCACCCAGGTTGTGGGGCGGGATTTTGGTCGCCATGCCGACGGCGATGCCGTCTACTCCGTTGATCAGCAGGTTGGGCAGGACGGCGGGCAGCACGGTCGGTTCTTTCAGTGACCCGTCGAAGTTATCCTGCCACTCTACCGTGTTCATATGCAGGTCCTGCAGCATCGTCTCTGCCACGGCCGTCAGCCGCGCTTCGGTATACCGCATGGCGGCGGGCGAGTCCCCGTCGATGGAGCCGAAGTTGCCCTGGCCATCGATCAAGGGGGCTTCCATGACGAAGTCCTGGGCCATGCGGACCATCGCCAGGTAGACGGACTGGTCGCCGTGGGGGTGGTACTTGCCCAATACCTCTCCGACGATACGAGCGGATTTCTTGTGGGGGCGGTTGTGGAGCAGCCCGATATCGTGCAATGCATAGAGGATGCGTCGCTGCACAGGTTTCAGACCGTCGCGCACGTCTGGCAGCGCCCGGTCAGTGATCGTCTCGCGCGCATAGCCGATATAGGCATCGGTCATATCCCGATGGAGTTCGACAGTTTCCGTGACATTGTCATCCACACGGGTTGTTGTTGCTGCCATATTGTTCTTTCCTCTCAGCGTTTAGTCGTCGGCGCCGTTTTCCAGTACCTCGCCGTCCCAGTTCTTCATCAAGTGTTCACGGCGCTGCAGCGGGCTGCCGCCCATCCACAGCGAGACAGTTGTGTTGGTGGCGTGAACGTCGTTGGCCGTCACGCGGATCATATGTTCGTTGAGCCAGGGGTCCGGGTCGCCGGCCTTGAAGACGGTCTCGCGAAGCTGTGCGGGGTTCATCTCACCCAGACCCTTGTAGCGTTGAACGCTTATCTTGGCATTAGTGCCCCACTGCTTGGTGATGCGCTCTCGTTCGGCTTCGGTGTAGGCGTATTGACTCTTCTTCTTGTTGCGGAGCAGGTAGAGCGGTGCGCGCGCGATGAAGAGCCGTCCTTCTTCCACCATCGGGCGCATGAGACGCCAGAAGAGTGTATAGAGCAGTGTCTTGATGTGATCGCCATCGACGTCGGCGTCGACCAGGATCGCAACGCGCCCATAGCGCATACTCTCGGTCTGGAAGTCTGAGCTAATCCCGGCGCCAACGGCAGCGACGATCGTCTTGATCTCCCTGTTGGCCAGTGCTTTGTTGAGCCGCGCGCGTTCAGTATTGAGGATCTTGCCGCGCAGGGGAAGAATGGCGTGGTAATTGCGGTTGCGCGCCTGTTTGCAGGAGCCGCCGGCGGAGTCACCCTCGACAACAAAGAGGGTGGTCTGCTCCACAGGGCTGCCTTTGGCTACATCGGCCAGCTTGCCGGGTAGTTCATCGACTTCCAGCACTGATCGACGCATAACCAACGCGCGCGCTTTCGTCGCGGCGTGCCGCGCGCGCGAGGAGGCCAGACAGCGCTCGACGATCTTGCGCCCGAGTGGGATCTGCTTGCGAAACTGGGTCAACAGCGCTTCGTAGACAATCGAGTGAATCTGGCCCTGCACCTGATCGCTTCCCAGCTGCGTCTTGGTCTGGCTGGTGAACTGCGGATCGCGCATGCTCACGTTGATGATCACAGTTATGCCCGCGATTGTGTCGCGTCCTGTGATATCGTCGCTTTTCTGGAGAAGTTTTTTCTCCCCGCCGAAGACGTTGATAGCCTTGGTCAGCGCGGAGCGGAAGCCGGCGACGTGACGTCCACCGTCAGGGGTGGGGATCGTGTTCACAAAAGAGATGATCTCTTCGTCGTCCTGGTCATGATACTGCATGATGATCTCGACGCGCGTGTCATCCTCAGTCGCGCCTTTGATCGTGATCGGATCGTGGATGGTGTTGCGTTCTTCGTTGAGGTAGGCGACGTATTCGGCGATGCCACCCTTGTACTGGTAGGTGCGCTCTTTGTCAGTGTCGCGTTCGTCCAGGATGTGCACGGTCAGGCCGGGAACCAAGAAAGCCACCGTCTGCAGCCGCCGTGCGAGCGAGCTGAAGCTGAAAACGAGGACATCCAGGAATTCGGGGTTGGGCAAGAACGTGATCGTGCTGCCGGTGCCCAGCGTACGGTCACGATGCCGGCGGATCAGCGTCTTCTCACCGCGTTGACCGACTTCACCGAGGACCTCGTTAGTCTTGGGGTCGAACATCTGGACGGAGCCTGTGGGCAGACCTCGTTTGTGATTCTGCCGGTAGATGATACCGTTCCGCCTGACTTCCACCTTGACCCAGCTAGAGAGGGCGTTTGTGGCCTTGATGCCCACGCCGTGTAGGCCACCGGAGGTGGAGTAGGAACCTTCTTCGAACTTTCCGCCGGCGTGGAGTTCGGTAAACGCGATCTCCAGCGCCGATCGCCCCTTTTCAGGATGAATGCCCACCGGGAAACCGCGCCCGTTGTCAGCGATGGTGATGCTTCCGTCCTGATGGATAGTGACGTCGATCCTATCGCAGACGCCGGCCAATGCTTCGTCGACGGAGTTGTCGATAACCTCGATGGCTAAGTGATGCAGGGCCGATTCGCCCTTACCACCCACATACATGCCGGGCCGGCGCTGGATGTTCTCCGGATAGTCCAGCACCTGAATGGACGAGGCATCGTATACGGCTTGTTTTTTTGTCATGCGTACCTCACATATAGGTCGTGCCCCTCAGGGAAGGAGACTTTCCTACCCGTGAGTCCCTGCTTGTGTGGTGTGTCGTGGCGCTATGCCCCGGCATGCCCAAACCAGGGCCGCGTCTCTTCTCTTCACGAGAGCTGGTTACGAAGCTCTCTGCACGATGTCAGAACGAACTTTGGCTCCAAGTCAACCTTACCCTACAAGCTCTGACCTTGGGCCAGGCCAGAGCAGCGTCCCCACAGTGTGGTTTTCAGCAGAACGTCAGTGGCGTTCGGAAGCACCTACATAATGAGGCGAGGGGTGTAGGGGCTGCTACAGCCTAGGGTACTGTCTTGGTAGCGGCACATCGGTGCGAGACGGGCGACCCATAGGTGCAAACTCGATTTGGTGTCAGGCGGCCTCTGAACACAACGCCAGGAGTATAGCACAGGTCACTCCAATCGTCAAAATCCATGGTGTGGCGGTGCATCTTTCCCTCAGGAAATGCGCCGGATCACAGCCCAGCACGAGCCAAAGCTCAATCTTACACGCCTGAGGCGGATCACAATCCGCCTCTCTGGGGTTCCATCGCCAATCTCCTGAGTAAGGGATACAGTACCCACGGGGCCCTGTACACGATGTCCCGACCTCCATCATACCTAAACCTATTATATAGAATATTCGTTCTATTGTCAACAAGTGCTGCCAGGTAAGAGGGAGCCTGTGTCGGGTGCTTTACCTATTACCAGCTGAACCGTCTGGGCATTCGGGGATTCAATCACAGCCCGATCGAAGAGAGGTGAGCGGATGATCGCGCGCGTATGGATCACGTTGGGGCTGATGGCCCTGGCCACACTCTCCCTCTTCCTGCTCAACCTCCACCAGCGGCGGCGGGCAACAGCGGCAGCACGGGCTGACGCGGGTGTGGCGGATGTGCGCGGCCAACGTCCCCCCGGCCGGGCGGCGCTGGACTCACCTGCTGCAGAAGCTGCGCTCTCCGCTGGCCCTGTGCGCCGTGTGATCGTCGTGCCGGGGCGGCTGGTCAATATCGTCACCCGGTGACCTTCATCAAAAAGACAAGCGGCCCGCCTCAATGGCGGGCCGCTCTGTACCCCTGCCGCGATTTGAACGCGGGCCCCTGGCTTCGGAGGCCAGTACTCTATCCAGCTGAGCTACAGGGGCTTACTGTTGGGTATTCTACCACAGATGACCACCGGCACAAGAGTCTGCCTTCTGTCACGTGAAATGCTACCGATGGCGGCGATCTTGACCGCACTATCCTCAACGGTATAATCGCTGCGAGGTACTGATGATACAGTGGCGTTCTCTGATCCAGGATGTGTTTGAGGATAGCCCGTTCCACGGGTTGCTGTTCAACCGGCGACGCTGGGTGCTCTGGGCCGTCTCGGTGCTGCTTCTCGCTGTGGTGGGCGTGGCGAGCGGCTGGCTCCTGGCTGAGGTCGGCGTGATCGTTGTGGCTGCCCTGGTCGCAGCTTTGATCGCTGCCGTGATGATGCTGTGCGATCTTGAGGCCGCGTATGTCGCCGTCATCGGCGTTGTCGCCTTGTTCCCGTTCGGATCGCTTCCATTCAAGGTCGGATTCACCCCTACTTTTCTCGACTTGGCCTTGCTGGGGCTGTTTGGGGTCTGGGTGCTGACCGTGATGCTGACCGAGGGCAAGCCGCCGATCACAACTCCGGTAGGGGGAGCTGTCCTAGCCTTTGCCCTGCTGGCTGTCGTTGCCTTTGTGGCCGGTCTATCCCACGGGTCACTGACCAGCTATCTGATCCGGCACTTCGCCGAGATCTTGATGAGCATCGGTCTGTTCTATCTGGTTGTGAACACGGTTCGCGACACCGAACGGCTTGGGCGTCTTGTTCGCTGGCTCATTCTGGGGGCTTCAGCCGCTGCTGTGATTGGGATTGTGCTTTACCTACTACCTGAGGATCTGGTGGTGCGCATGCTTTCGGCGCTCGATCGCTTCGGCTATCCCTCGGGTCCCGGGGTGATCTGGTATATCCGCGACGATCCTGCTGAGATGAAGCGGGCGATGGGCACCTCGGTTCAGCCGAATGTCCTTGGGAGTCTGCTCAGCTTCGGTTTGGCCATGCTCGCCCCCCAGCTCTTTGCGAGGCGACCGATCTTCCCGCGAGCCGTCACCATCATTCTTGGAGTGTTACTGGGCGGATGCCTGGTGCTCACAGTCTCTCGCAGCGCGATACTGGGTGTGGCGTGCGGCATTCTCGTGATCAGCTTGATGCGCTACAGGAAGTTCCTGCCCTTGTTGTTGTTGGCACTGTTGGTGATCTTGTTCTCTCCATGGTCCCAGGGGTTGCTGGAGCACTTCATCGAGGGGTTCCGCGGTCAGGATCTCTCCACAAGGATGCGGTTCGGCGAGTACAAGGACACTATCACCCTGATCCGGCGTTACCCCTTCCTGGGGGTGGGGTTTTCCGGAGCGCCGGATATCGATATCTATGTCGCGGTTGCCAGCCTCTACCTGATTATTGCAGCTCAGATGGGGCTGGTCGGCTTGCTGGCCTTTCTCGTCGTGATCGGTGTAGTGCTTTGGCGTTTTTGGCACACTCGCAGAGCCGTGGTCGATCTTCCTGATCTTGAGCCACTGTGGTATGGTGTCCACGCGGCAATTGTCGGTGGCTTGGTCAGCGGCATTTTCGACCACTACTTCTTCAGCCCAGAGTTCCATCATTCCGTCACGCTCTTCTGGCTGGTGGTCGGTCTATCCACCGCTGCAACAGAGCTGGCGGTTCGGCAGAGCCGGCTGCGTTTACAGCAACGGGCTTGACATAAGCTGAGCCTTAGGAGTCACGGCCACTGATGTGTCCGTCAGCGTGGGCAATCTCCAACGTTGGGGCAGTAACTCAATGCGCATCTGGAGAGCATGGTTGGCGGTGTGGGGCGAGTTTCAGAATGGGCAAGGGAAACGCCGATGATCCGACGACGTGCCTCCTCAGGGAGTTTGCTTCCCAGCTAAAACAGACTCACGATGTGCATTTTCTTGTGCTTTGGTTGTGCTTTGGTTGTGCTTAGGGTATACTTGGGGCAATTGTACCTAGCTAACATTGCTGTCGCAGGAGGCCCTCGATGAAACTTTCTTGCCTTCAGGATAACCTCGCAAAGGGGCTGGGCATAGCTGGTCGCGCTGTGCCATCTCGAACCACCATGCCGATCTTGGGCAACGTACTGCTGGCAACGGACCACGGTCAGCTGAAGCTGGCGGCGACCAACATGGAGCTGAGTATCGTGTGCTGGGTCGGTGCCCGGGTCGAGACTGAAGGTGAGATCACCGTGCCCGCACGGAACTTCATCGATCTGGTGAATTCGCTGCCGCCTGATCAGGTGGACCTCAGCCTGGATGAGTCGACGCTGACGCTGAAGCTCAGCTGCGCCTCCGTGCAGGCAAGCTTTCGAGGTATCTCGGCCGATGAGTTCCCCCTGGTGCCTGAGGTCGATGAGAACAACGGCTTCTCCATTGAGGCCGCAGAGCTCAACAAGGGTCTTGCTCAGGTGACGTTTGCGGCCTCGACCGACGATAGCCATCCTGTGCTTACGGGAGTGCTGGCGGAGTTCGAGGGCCAGACGATGACCTTGGCTGCCGCCGATGGCTTCCGGCTGTCGCTGCGCGACATACCTTTGGTGGAGCCAGTGCCCACGGCTTTCAGTGTGATCATTCCGGCCCGCGCGCTTTCGGAACTGATGCGGATCACGTCGGGCTTGGAGGGGCCAGTGCTACTGTCGACCACGCGCCCCCACAACCAGATCCTATTCCAGATGCCGAATACGGTGCTGAACTCACAGTTGATTGATGGCAACTTCCCGGACGTACGCCGGATCATTCCACCGTCGCACAAGACGCGCGTTGTCATCGGGCGAGAGGAGCTGCTGCAAGCCTGCAAGCGTGCCGCGATTTTCGCCCGGGATGTGGCGAATATCGTGACGCTGCACGTTGAGGAAGGTGAGCTGACGGTCCGCGCTGATTCTGCAGAGGCAGGACAGGGGCTGACGCGGCTGATGGCCAGCGTAGAGGGCGTCGGCCTTGAGATCGCATTCAATGTCCGATTCCTGATCGACGTGCTATCGGCGTTGGACACGCCACAGATTGCTCTGGAGTTGAACTCGGCCACGAATCCCGGCATCATCAAAGCCGTGGGCGATGACGCGTTTATCCACGTGGTCATGCCGATGCATCTTGGGCACCGCTAGCGGCAGCGGAGTCTGCGGACAGACCGGTGTGGAGGTAGACTTTTGAGGTCAGACTGGGCGTTGGAGGGTCTGCTTCTCCAGATTGGAGATAGCCTGAACCTGGATGGGGCTGGAGGCGGGACGTCGATTTCGCGGCGTTTTGTCTCCAGCTTCTTTGTCGGTTGGCAGTGCCATCCTTATGAGCGTGTGAATGTGGGAAAATGATAAGAAAGCCTAATGTCAACAAGGTTGAGGCGCTCCCTCCCGAGCGCTTGCGGCGAACGTGCGATGCATCAGTTTTCGCATTTGAGGTGACGGACGATCTCCCCTTTGAGCCGGGAATCATCGGTCAAGGCCGCGCTGTCGATGCGGTGCGGTTTGGGTTGGATATCCGGAGTCCCGGTTTCAATATCTTCGTGATGGGACCGACGGGATCGGGCCGCCGGTCCATCTTGCGGCACATCGTTGAGGAAAAGGCAGCCCAGGAGCCCGTGCCCGATGACTGGCTCTACGTGACGGCCTTTGCTGATCCCGGAAAACCCAAAGCTATCCGGCTCCCACCGGGTCGGGGCCGGCGGCTGCGCGCGAGTATGGAGCGCTTCAGCACCACGGTACCCGAACGTCTTCAACAAGCTTTCGATGCCGACTCCTATGCCGAGGCACGGGAGGAGCTGGAGCAGCGCTACCGATCTAGGGAGCGCCAGGTGTTGGGTGATGTGGAGGCTGTCTGTCAGGAGCGGAGCTGTGCTCTCGTGCGCTCGCCGTCGGGACTCTATATTGCGTCCGTGCGTGATGGAGAGCTGCTGTCGCCTGAAGGCGTGAGCCAACTCGACCCTGAGGAACGAGTGGTCGTCCAGCAAGCCCTGGATGTTCTGGACGATATGTTGGACGATGAGATGCGCCACCTGCGCGACTATGAACGCGAAGTGCAATCGGGGATCGACAAGCTGGATCGCGAAGTTGCTGACTTTGCGCTGACCCCGCTCCTGGATGAGGTGCGCGCTGCCTTCTCGGATCAACCGGACGTGCTCACCTATCTCCAGGAACTCCGCGAGGACGTTCTGTCGAATGTGTCAGAGTTTCGCTCGGGGGACGTGGCGGATTCCCATTCTGAGGGCGCTTCACTGCTCGATGTGCCCATCAGCCAACGTTATCAAGTCAATCTCTTTGTGGATTCCAGCCAGCTTGAAGGGGCGCCGGTGGTCCTCGTCGAGCGTCCCTCGCCGTCCCGGGTCTTTGGGGCTGTGGAATACGACGTGCGCTATGGGGTCACGGTGACGGATCACACGATGATACGCGCCGGTGCCTTGCACGAGGCCAACGGTGGCTATCTCATCATCAATGCCGCGGCACTGGCTGATAACTATGATGTGTGGGTCGGCCTCAAGCATGCTCTGGCCGACGGTGTTGTTCGCATTGAGCCTCCCGATGGGCAACGATTGGTGCGCACTGTGACGCCCAGCCCGCAGCCGATTCCGCTTGAGGTGAAGGTGGCGCTGGTTGGCTCTCCGAGTGTCTTCTACACTCTGTACCGGCGGGACGACGACTTCGGTAAGTACTTCAAGGTGCAGGTCGATTTCCATACCGAGGTGGACCGCGATAGTGAGGCTGAACGTGCGTATGGTCGCTTCATCCGAGTGCTCTGTCAACGGGAGAAGCTGCTGCCATTCACTGCAGCGGCGACGGCCAGGGTGGTGGAGTACGGCGCGCGCTGGGTGGAGCATCAGGATCGATTGAGTGCGCAGTTTGGTAAGGTGGCGGACTTGCCGCGCCCAATAGTCGGATTCGCGCACCAAGTCCGCCACCTTACCAAACTGCGCACTCAATCGATCCTGATG
>JAGHDT010000333.1 GCA_021159805.1 Anaerolineae bacterium | reverse complement strand
GGCATAGATCGCGTGGATCTCCTCCGAGGCCAGACGCTCCGCCACGGCAGCGGCTTGCCGCTGTCCTGCTCCATTCAGATCGGTGTCCATCTGGCCCTGGAAGCGTCCCGTCGCATTCCACGCCGTCTCACCATGGCGCACCAGTAACAATCGCAGCAACTTCCCCTCCCCCTTATGGGAAGCTCATCAAGAGGCCCCCTACTTCAACGGCAGGGAGCCTTCGCAAAACGCCACTATCGTAACACGGGGTGACGCAGTCGCAACTCTAGACCTCGTAACTCGTACCAGCCACCGTGTCCAACTCAACCAACCGATCACCGATCTGCACCACACAGCGACCGCCGAGATCGGACGTGATGCGCGCGCCCAAGAACCCACCCTCTGACCACGTGATGGACACCTCGAAACCTCCACGGGCACGAAGCCCGGAGACGCTACCCGTCGGCCAGGCCGACGGCAAGGCCGGCAGCAGGTGCAGCACGCGTGCTCCATCGGGCGTTGTGCGGTGGCTCTGCAGCAACATCTCAGCGATGCCGGCGGTCGCACCGAAGTTCCCATCGATCTGGAACGGCGGATGCGCATCGAAGAGATTTGGATAAGTACCACCGCGTACGTAGTTGGTCTCGCTACCGCCCGCCGGCTGCAGCATGTTACGCAGCATCTTATAGGCGTGGTCGCCATCGCGGTAGCGGGCCCACAGGTTGATCTTCCAGCCCATCGACCATCCAGTGCCACCATCACCGCGCAGCTCCAGAGATCGCCGCGACGCCGCGAGCAGCTCAGGTGTCCTCTCGGGTGTCAGCTGATGCCCCGGATAGACGCCGAATAGATGCGAGACGTGCCGGTGATGGTCCTCAGGATCGTCCCAGTCACGGAACCACTCCTGCAACTGCCCGTGCTTGCCGATCTGGTAAGGTAGCAGCCGCTCCCGCGCTACGGCCAGCTCGGCCCGGAAGTCCGCATCGACGTCAAGCAGCTCCGACGCTTCTATACAGTGGGTGAACAGATCCCAGATGATGGCCAGATCCATCGACGAGGCAATGCTGACCGCCAATCGGCGGCCATCCGGCAGCGTGTACAGATTCTCAGGCGAGGTCGCCGGCGCCGTCACGAGGTGGCCCTGTCCATCCTCCACCAGCCAGTCCAGACAGAACTGCGCGGCGCCCTTCATCAATGGGTATCCGCGATCCTCCAGGAAAGCAACGTCACCCGTGAACACATAGTGCTCCCACAGGTGCTGGCTCAGCCAAGCGCCGCCCATAGGCCAGTTGGCCCAGACGGGGTTCCCCTCGCCGTAGCGTCCCACCGGGGCACTCTGCCGCCACAAGTCGCTGTTGTGGTGCGCGCACCATCCGTTACAGCCATAGTTGACCCGGGCGGTTTCACGCCCGTTGACCGCCAGTTCGTCGATCATCCGGAGCAGCGGCTCGTGGCATTCGCTGAGATTGCAGACCTCGACCGGCCAGTAGTTCATCTCCGCATTGATATTGAGCGTGTAGTTGCTGTTCCACGGCGGCGTGATCATATTGTTCCAGATGCCCTGCAGGTTTGCCGGCTGCGTCCCCGGCCTGGAACTCGCGATCATCAGATAGCGCCCGTATTGATAGAAGAGCGCTGCCAACTGCGGGTCATTGTCATCACGGAAGTGCGCCAGGCGCCAATCTGTCGGATGATCAGAGCTCTCGCTCTCGCCCAGGTCAATCGCCACCCGACCGAAGAGAGATCGGTAGTCCGCAGTGTGCGCGGCGAGCAGATCAGCGTAGGATTTCCCAGCGGCGGCAGCCAAGACGGTCTCGCAGGCCACTGCCGGATCAAGTCCATCAGATCCTGCCGAGTGCTGGAACCCGTTGTAGCTGGTCGCCGCACTGAGCAGCAGCAAGACCTCGTCGGCGCCGTTGATGTGGACCACATCCTGCTCTGCCACCAGCTCGCCGCCGATCGGCAGGATCCGCAGCCACGCCTCAAAATCGAGCCCTTTTCCGTCAGGCGGATCATATTGGATCGGATCGTCTGCTTCGTGCCCCCGCGGGTCAACGTGCCTCGGGGCTTTGCCCTTCAACACCAACGTACCATCTTTCCGCACGGCTGAGCCGGCGTTGAGCGGACAGGACATCCGTGCAGAAAAAGAGAGGGTGCCGGGGCGGTCGCTGGCGAGCCGCATTACCAACACCTGATCAGGGGCGCTGCTGAAGACCTCACGTGTATAGGTCACCCCACCCATGCTGTAGGTAACCGTAGCTACCGCGCGGGTCAGATCCAACGCACGTTCGTAACCAGTGACCTCACCCTCGGTCTGGAAATCCAGGCTCAGATCCCCCAGCGTCAGATACGGTTGGGTAAACGGGCCCTGCATATCCTTACAGAGCTCGTTGGCGCGCTCGAAGTCGTCCTCAAAGAGCGCCTGACGCACCTTGAGCAGGGCTGCACGAGCACCGGGATTGTTCCACGCCCTCGGTGCTCCGGCCCACAGGGTATCTTCGTTGAGCTGCAGGTGCTCTTGTTCTGCGCCGCCAAATACCATGGCGCCCAATCGGCCATTGCCTATAGGCAGCGCCTCCACCCATGCACCAGCAGGTTGCTCGTACCACAGTCGCCAGAGGGTCTCATCCATTGGGGCAACTCCTTCGGGTGAACTCAGAGATCAGCGATTCTTCACAGCAATCCCGTATGTCGCGGCAGACTCAGCCAGAGCGACCATAGTCTCCTTTGTGGGCGGTTCGATGTCCTTGGCCTGGTAAGTCAGTCCCATGCTGTTGTACTTGTCCCCGGCCATACGATGGAAGGGCAACAGCTCCAGGCTGATCGGGGCCGCAGCCTCCCCGTGGAGAGCTGCACGATGATCTTGGAGCTCGCGCACGAAGGCCGCGATCGCGCCAATCTCGTCGGTCGTCGCATTCACGGTGGGCACCACCGGCGTGCGGAAGATGATGGGTCTATCGGTCTCGGCGATCCGGCGGGCATTGGCCTTCAACAGCTCATTGGGTGCACCCACCGCCCACTTGTGCTTGTCCGAGTCCATGTGCTTGAGATCCATCATCACCAAATCGGTCAGGGTCAACACGTCGGACAGTTTTTCCCAGGACACATTCCCGGCAGTCTCGATGGCCGTGTGGATCCCCTCCTCACGACAACGCGCCAGGATTTCCTTGGAGAACTCAGGCTGGAAGACGGGCTCGCCACCGGACAGGGTCACGCCGCCACCGGAGTTCTCGTAGAAAGCGCGGTCCTGGAGGATCTCAGCGACGACCTCCTCGGCCGAAAGCTCACGCCCGGTCAGCTCGCGCGCACCCGCATAGCAGACCTCAACACAGGCGCCGCAGGCCGTGCACTTCTCCCGGTAGAAGACCATTTCGCCATCCGACGTCACAGTCTGCGCCCCTGTGGGGCAAACCCTGACACACTCACCACAGCCAATACAACGGTCCATGTGGAGCTGGAGCTCCAGCTTGGGCCGGATGCTTTCAGGGTTGTGGCACCAGAAACAGTGCAGCGTACATCCTTTCAGGAATACCGTCGTCCGAATCCCCGGGCCATCGTGGACCGAGAAACGCTGTATATTGCAGACCAATCCGTTCGTCATCGCTCTTAGTTCACTCCATCGGGTATGCGAGCCCACCTTGGGCCCGAACCGCGTCCAAAGTTTCCATCAACTGCATTGTCTCGTCAAGCGGCATTATGTCGCTCTCCAACTTGCCGGTGCGAATGCACTCCATCACAGCCTGCGCCTCGCAATTGTAGCCGTTGCCCTCAAACGGCAGCGTCATCGTCTCGCCTTCTGCACCGCTGGACTTGTCCCACACCGTAAGGTTCGTCCCGTTCCACCACGCCGAAGCAAGGTGAATCCGTCCCTCACTCCCGAAGATCGAGGCCTCTTGAGGCGTCGAGGTCCGGATTGCGCACGCCAACTGGGCCATCTGCCCCTGATCATATGTAAACAACATCGCCGTCTGCTCATCCACGCCGGTTTCACCCAACTGCATCGTGGACATTATCTTGGCTGGCGGCTTCCCAAACACCATTGCGGCAAGCTGCACGACGTAGATGCCAACGTCGAGCACGGCGCCGCCACCCAAGGCTGGGTCAAAGAGCCGACCCTTGGGATTCAGGCCGGCGCGGAAACCAAAGTCCACCTGCATCAACTTGACCTCACCGATCCTGCCGGACGCCAGGATCTCACGCAGCTTGACCATCGTCGGCAGGAAGCGGGTCCAAACGGCATCCATCAGGAAACGCTGGTTCTTGCGCGCCGCCGCGATCATCCGGCGCGTCTCCTGCGCGTTGATCGCAAAGGGCTTCTCACAGAGAACGTGCTTCCCGTGACCCAAACAGAGCACGGTGTTGTCACAATGGAAGACGTGCGGGGTTGCGACGTAGACGACGTCCACGTCGGGGTCAGCCGCCAGCGCCTCATAGCCGGCGTGCCGATTGGGCACGTCGAACTCATCGCCAAAGGCATCGGCAGTCTCCTGGCGGCGCGAACCCACCGCAACCAAGGCCGCGTCCGGCAGTACCGCCAATCCTGTGGCAAACTTGTGCACGATGTTGCCCGTGCCCAGGATTCCCCATCTGATCCTGTCGCTCATAGGTCGTCTCCTTCTCCCATCTCCAACCAGACAATCTCCTCGCCTGTCAGAGGTGTCTCAAGTGCCACAATGTTGTCCGCATATTCCCCGGGCGCACGGCAGCCCACGAGTGAGAACAGATCCAGCGGGTGGTTCTGGCTGTACGCCAGCGCCAACTGCGGCAGCGTCAATCCCTTTGCCTCAGCCAACTGCTGCGCGCGCGCCAGCCGGCTGAAGTTACGGTCGCTCCCGTAACTGCGCAGGACCAATTCGTCCTGCCGTTCGGTGCGCGTCTCGCGATTCTCGCGCGTATACCGGCCCGTCAAGAAACCGCCAGCCAGACTCGACCAGGTGAACAACCCCATGTGGGCCTCGCTGTAGTCAGCATGCGCCGCCGCACCGGCCGGGCCGCCCACGCTCACGCACCCCGCCCATGGAGGTTCCACCATCTCTACGAGACTGAACTGAGGGCTGCTGGCAACAAAAGGCACCCGATTGTGATCGGCTGCATAAGCGCAAGCCAATTGTACCCGATTGTACGTCCAGTTCGATCCCCCAAAGGCATCGATCAGGCCTTCCTCTTTGTGGACGTTCAGGGCTTCGACAATTGGGCCTACAGCCACATCCGGGTCATCGCGATGGAGCAGATACAGGTCGATCTTGTCCACCTGCAGCCGTGCCAGCGAGTCGTGGAGGTCTGCCGCAATATCGTAGGGTGTGACGCGCTTGCGATCCCGATTGTGGTGGGCGCCCTTGGTGATGATGACGACGTCGTCACGGCAGCCACGCGCACGCAGCCACTGACCGAAGGTCCGCTCAGCGTCGCCGCCCCCATAAACGTGAGCAAGATCAAACGCAGTACAACCCAGCTCAACGACGCCGTCCAGCAGCGCAAAACTGGCGTCCAGGTCGCGCGAGCCGATCATCATCGTGCCCTGTACCAATCGAGAGATGGGCTTATCTATACCAGGTACATATCCGTATTTCATAGGGTTCCTTTCAGGGGAAGGGTCATTGATAGAATGGCAGTGGGAAGCTAGCAGTAAGAAGTAGGGAGTAAGAAGTAGGTTTCTCGTCCGTTACTCCTTACTCCTTACTGCTATGTCGTGAGTCCAGCACTCTCCGCATCAACTGTAGTACCCCCGGTACCTCTCCAGCGCATCAAGAATCGCCGCCGTGTTCTCCAATGGAACATCATCGCCGATCTCAGCCTTGAGCCAGAGACCGCCCTCCGGGGACCCCAGGACCTCCACGGCTTCGCGGATGTGATCATCGATCTGCTGCGGCGTGGCAAAGGGGAACATCTGCCGGTCCAGATCGAGATCCACACAGACCTTACCTTTGCATACCCGGCTGAGGTTGTCCAGGCCGTTGGCCCGCACCTGAGGGTTGATCACGTTGACGCCGGCGTCCACTAGGTCGGGGATAATCTCATGGATGTGGCCATCGGTGTGCATATAGACGTAGTAACGGGCCTCGCGGAAGGGAGTGTAGATGGCACTATAGCACGGCTTCAGGAACTTCCGCCACATTCGCGGACTGATCGGTAGCCTGTGCTGCAGACCAAGATCGTCACCAAAGCCCACGATGGGGTCAGGAGCCTCCTGGGTTTCCAGGGCGGCTAGTCGTAACTTGGCCTGGCGCAGATTGTAGGCCAACACCTTGTCGATCAACATCTGCAGTTCCGGCGGCTGCTCACCGAAGTCAACCATCAGCGCCTCAAACCCACGCAAGTCCTGCAATCGCAGGTACATGAACCCGTGCGGGAAGCCGCTGTCCTCCTTAGGCAGCTCCAGAACCCGGACATCGGCTCGCGTCGGCACAGGATGCCCGGTGACGATCGCCTCCATCCCAGTCTTCAGATTGCTCC
Source organism: Anaerolineae bacterium (assembly GCA_021159805.1). Lineage (GTDB taxonomy): Bacteria > Chloroflexota > Anaerolineae > B4-G1 > SLSP01 > PWVB01. The sequence continues at coordinate 1,092 of JAGHDT010000333.1, read as the reverse complement.
ACACACAGCCCCAGGCATCGACGTGGTCCCCGGCGACATAGGTCTCGGTATGAATGGCATCGTAATCACGCGTCTTCTCTCCTTGGGCGCCGAAGATGATGGGATGCTGTGTCACAAGCTCATCTAGTGCCTCGCGATACTTCATCCAGGCCGCCGGCAGGATGCCGACGGAGACCGGGATGGTGTCCGGGTGATCAAACCTCAATGCCTTAAGTCTGTCTTGCTGAACGGTCACGTACGCTCTCCTATGATGCCAGGTCTCCACTGGTGATCGAAGGACACCAGAAACGCTCGATGTACCCGATCACCAATTGCGTGCCCTCACTGTGACTCACATAGGGGGCGTGAGTTGGATTGTACATCGCATCCGTCAGATCCCTAACGAGCGCAATCGGCACCCCCCAGCGCACCATCTGCTTGATCCCAAACGAGCGATTCAGGATGCACATGTTGGTATGCACGCCCATAACCAGGACCCGCATGATATTCCACATCCTGAGCAGGTTATAGATCTCGACCCCGTCGTCAGAGATCGCGTCGAGATCGTGATCGATCTCGAGTGCATCATGCTGCCGGCTCCAGGCGTGAAACGGCGTGGGCTCGCCGGTATCCGAACCTTCATCAGAATCGTCGATGGGCAGTGCAGGATCATCGTGCGTCAACTCCAGCGGCGGGGTCACAGCAGGTGCTCCCAGGGCCCGCTGCCGCGCCGGTGGTCCGGCGTAGAAATCCAGCGTATCGGACGGTGCGTGGATGATGTGGACACCCTTAGCGCGAGCCACGGCTACGACAGCGTTCATATGCGGGACCATCACATCAACACGCTCCGAGGCACCACGGCTCCAGTGCGCGTCCCACATATCACAGATCACGATCGCTGTATTGACCGCGGGCACAATCTCAGGCGTGATTACCTCTCGCCAGATCGCGTGGCCACCGTCGTCCTGCGCCGGCGCCCAGCGCCGCAATGTCAGGCTCAGCTCAGTCCCTGAACCATTCATCCTCTCGATCCTTCCGTTTTGGGTTGTGATTGATCATGTCGATGATGACAGCACACGCGAGAATCAGCAAATCGCCCACGCTCTCCTCATC
>JAGHDT010000125.1 GCA_021159805.1 Anaerolineae bacterium | reverse complement strand
TGTCGGGAACAGCGTCGTGACACTGCGGTGCCGCATGACGCGCCGCAGCAGGCGGTTATTCCAGCCGAGGGTCGGTCTTATAGCCATAGGGTGAGAACTCGTGCTCTCGGTTACTCATACGACACGGTGACTTCACCGCATGCTAGTTCCAATGTCTGTACGGCGACCGTCCTGGCATCGGCCTTAAGCTGCGTTCCCTGCCATTTGGTCGGGAAAGCGTCATTCAGACGCCAGGTGATCACCGGTTCCTTCTCTGCGTTCAGCAGGCTGATGGTGACCGTTTTGCGTGGGGGGGGGCCATCCATAGACTTTATGTACCAATCCAGCAGCGCGCCCTGGCCAACACCGTTTTTCAGTTGCAGCGTGCTGGGCTTTCTCTGCCCCGGCAGTTGGTGCACGAAGATATTGAGCCCGCCTTCCTTGACTTGCTCGATCTCCCACTCGATGGTCGGCAAGGTACACTCGGTGAAGGCGGCCAGGCGTTCACCACCCACCGAGACGACAAACCGGAAGGCCGCGTTGGCCGTCCCTCGCATCTGCTTCTCAGCCACCTACCAGCCTCCTCTACCGGCCGTCCCCTTTGATGAGGGGGGATGGCGTTCCCGTTCGATTCTGAGATCCTGCATCAGCAGGGCGTAGACCCTGTCGGTCACCTTTTTGATCAAGTCATCGGACAGGGCCCTCGGCTGAGCGATGCGATTCGGCTGCCTTAGAGCGTGGCGATCCTCTTCGCGTTCAGGCATATTCACTCTCCTTCCGGTGCGGGAATGATTCTCAGGCTGAATTCCGAGTTGCAGTGCGGACACCTCGTTTGGACGACCACGCCGTCATAGCTGTTGAGCTGGATGTAAAGATCTTCCAGGTAGGCGACGTCGGCTGCAAAGAGCCTCTCCATCATCTGCGCGGTGACCGCGTTGAGAGTCCCGAGTTGCGTGATCACGCGGCTCAGCAGCACGATGGGCAGATAAGCCTCATTGGCCTGCACGCGGGGGTGTGCAACGGACTCCACCTCGTCCAACGCGGTCGCCATCCGCATCCGCCCGTGGCGATAGGTGTTGCCATCTCCCGCCACGTAACCGTGGGGAAGGGTGAAATCAACCTCAGTGTGCGCGTTCATACCACCTCAAGATGCGTGCGTTCAGGCTAGACGAAGGTAAGGGGCTGGCTCAGCTATGGCAGCCCAACCCCTCACCTGTCTACGATGCCTATATGTCCACCCGAGTGATGTACTCGTGCGCGAGGGTCAGTTCCTCGATACCGATCTCATTGCTGTCGGCCTTGGGTTGTGGCCCCGTGACCTTCACCGGCCAGGCGTTCTGGAACTCCCAACGAGCGACAGGATTGAGTTCCTGGTCGAACATTGTGATGGAGCCATCGTGGCGTGCTTCCTCCACTTTGCCATCCTCGACCTGTTTGCGCCAGTCCCAGATATCCATAGCGCTGGTGATGCCGCGCTTCAGAGTGATGTTCTCCCACTTGAGCCGCCCCGGGATCTTCATCACAATCTCCTGGCCCTGTTCCGTCACGACTTTGTGCTCGATCACCTCGTGCTCCGAGCCTAACCCAGAGCATTCGGTGAAGAAGCCTGTGACTACGCCCTGGACTTCAACGGAGAAGTGAAAACCTACAAGGGGATTTTCCTCAGGCATTGTGCTCTCCTTTCAAGCAATGCGGATTGCTTTAAGCTTCGGCGCTAGGGCCGGCCCATTGGCTGATACGGAAGATAACGAACTCCGCCGGCTTCACCGGGGCCATGCCGACCTCGATGATCAACTGACCCAGATCCCGGATCTCCGGTGGGTTGAGTTCATCATCGCACTTGACATAGAAGGCCTCGTCCGGGGTGCTGCCGAAGAGGGCGCCGCTGAGCCAGACGGTGCGCAGGAAGGATGAGACATCCCGGCGCACGCGTGCCCAGAGCATCCGGTCGTTGGGCTCGAAGACGACCCACTGCAGCCCGGTGTCCATCGAGGCCTCCGCCATAATGAAGAGCCGCCGAACGTTGATGTAGCGCCAAGAACCATCGCTGCTCAAGGTACGACCACCCCAGACGCGGATCCCGCGACCCGGGCAGGTGCGGATGCAGTTGACGCCGATGGGGTTCAGGGTGTCCTGTTCTCCCTTGCTCAACCGCAGCCCAAGATCGATCGCGCCGCGTACGATCTCGTTGGCCGGCGCTTTGTGCACGCCGCGTTCTGCGTCCGTGCGGTTGTAGATACCAGCCATATGGCCGCTGGACGGGATCAGCTTGCTGGTGCTGCCGCCACCACTGAGGTCAGCGACGCGAATCCAAGGATAGTAGAGCGCGGCGTACGAGGTGTCAAAGTTGATGTACTGGCGCCATTCCTGGGCTTGCTGCGCGTTGAGACCCTGCGGCGTGTCGAGAATCGCAAAGCGGTACTTCAGCGACTCGCAATGCGTGACCATCGCTTCCTGGATCATCTTGACGCGTTCCTTGGCACCATCCGATCCGTCGTACCCGGCCATCACATCCGGCGCCACCAGCAGTCGGACCTCGTCAACGGCCTCCAGGCCTCCCATACCGGTGCGATCCGCCGCGCTTCCGATGAAGTCGTCGGCGGTCAGCGGTGGGATTCCACCGCCCTTCAGCGCGTAGGTGCCTTCAGTGGGTGTTGCGGAGACAGAACCGACGCTGGAGATGGTGACAGCCTCGAACTTGGCGTTCCCGACGTAGCTGTCATCCTCCTTCTTCATGGTCAGGCCGCTCTTCGTCTCGCCACCGACGGTGACGGAGAAGGTGTCGTTCTCGCCCGCCTTGATGGTGACGGAGAGAGTGGAGGGCCCGGGGATCTTGGCGATCGCCTTGAAGCTGTTGCCGCGACCGCTGGTGGGGATGGTGGCTGCGGCAGCCGCAACGGTGCTTGCCCCTTCGTTCAGGGCGCGCAGGCTCACGACATAGCAGGCGCCGCCACCGTTGGCAAAGTAGCCATAGACTGCATCCGGGAGATAGGCGCCGGGGGAGAAATCACCAAAGGTGCCGACGAACTGCGTCCAGCT
>JAGHDT010000196.1 GCA_021159805.1 Anaerolineae bacterium | reverse complement strand
TGCCCGTACCGTCAAGACGCAGTGCCAGCAACTGCGGTCGGCCGTTGGCGCTGAGGCGTTGTATGCGTGGGTGGCCGACAGCGTGCACCGGCTGCGGAACCGCGCGCGCTACGATCAGGCCGTCTTGCTTCTCAAAGAGGTAACTCAGGACCAGTCCGACAGTCTTCAGATGGCCCGTCTGTGCATGACACTGGGCGATGCCTTACGAGACAAGGGGCTGCGTGATGGGTCGCTTGCCGATGCGGTTGAGCAGTACGCCACGACTGCTGAGCGTTACCGGAGCCTATTTCCCGACCTGGTGGACGACGCGGAGATGCGGCAGGTAAGGCTCCTGTGGCGATTGGGGCGGCGTGCGGAGGCCAAGGCCATCGCTGAACGCCTGAAGCTCTCGGAGAACATGAGCATCGTTGAAGAGGCCACTCACCTCGGGGAGTTTATGCCGTCAATGGAGAACGCAGCGTCACGGCCGACAGAGGCAGGAGTTCAGGACCAATGAGAACACAGGCGAATGGATGGAGTCGAGTCGCGACATGCTCTGCAGCGATCGTCCTGGTCTTGGGATGTGGGGCGGGCGTCAGGGCCAACTGTGACGGCGGCCAAGTCACATTGGCGTTTCATGCTCCCACAGTTACTACCGAATGGGTTGAAACATCGGGGATGCCCACGAAGATCAAGGTTTCCGTTGAGGGACCCTTTTCAGTGACAACGTCTGGCAACACCGATTGCTGCGAGGAGGGCCCATGTTTCCCGGAGGGTTGGGAGTATCCGTCGTTCGTGGTTATTTTCAGCGGTGATACCCCCGACTCCGCCCCGCGCACGATCGGGCCGGAGAACGAAGGACCATCCTGCAGCAATCGCTCGGGAACAGTTAAGGTTGAGGACTGCCAGTTCGATGTGAACTACTGTGATGGCGAAATTCCGGTCGGTGTGAAGGTGGTTCTTGGTACGTACACCAGAGGGTGTGACGCGACAGGTACCTGTGCCACGACCACGACCACGAGTACGGCAACGGTTGTGGAGGCTATTGCACCATGGGAATGCACGCTAGAGTGCTCGAGCTCAAGCCCGAACTGCACCGGTTCATCTAGCGATGCGAAGAGTCGGTTGGGAGAGCTCAAGGATCTGGTGTGTGATAACCCGGCGGGCGAACTCGGGGGGATCGTCCTGGAGACGGGGCGCTCACATAACATGCTCTACAGCGTGTCCGACAGTCAGTGCAAGAGTCCGGAGTCGTACGGCGGCAAGCCGCCACGGTACGGTGAGGTGGCCAACGGGTCGTTTACCGCGCCGTGCGATGGGCTGCTGATCGTGGAGGTCACGGGCAGTTCGCGGGCGGCCGATGTGTACGGCAGTTGCGCGGTCTCCGGGACGTCCAACGTGGGGTGGGTCGTGCCGCCAGGAAGCGCCCGGGGCGGCGAGAAGATCGACACGCATCGGTGTGTCAAGCTGCTTGGCAACGAACGTTTTCAGTTCAATGTCCAGACGGGGCGCGACAACGGCAAGAGCAAGCTTCGGATGCGGTTCTACTGGTTCTACCTCGACACGGCCGAAACATATCAGTTGCAGTGGAGCAAGAAGGATCTGGACATTCGGATCGAGCCGTTGGCGGTGACAGTGGACCGCACAGGCAATCTCGTTCCAGAGTTCAGGAAATCGTCTGCCGGGTCGGGGCTGGTTGGCAGGATACCCATCGGTTGCGGCGGCATGACCGACTGGTTCATGGTGTGGCCGACGGATACGACCCAGCCGAGTACGGTTGAGAATGGTCACGCCAAGGGCTGGACGATCGGCCCCGATTGGTTCAGGTCGCCTGACTTGAACGGAGAGAAAGGGACATGCTACGGCAACTGCCCGGAGTGATGATTGACGGATCAGATTGTATCCGGCGCTGCTGGAGCCTCTATGCCTCAGCGGCGTCAGACGCGGTTGGCGGGCGGAGTGTCAGTTGGCATCGCGGTGAACGGGATACGGCACGCGGCAAGCACAGGTGGCGGGGCATACTGCCAGCGGAGGCGATAGGGATACCATGAGAGCACATCGTAGGCTGTGGGTGTTTGGGATCGTTGCGGGTGGCCTGCTGGCCGGTAGGGCGTCATTGGCGTACGGCGACGCCTGCCCGCTTCAAGTGGACACGGCGATTGGAAACCCAGGGCCGGGCGAGGAGCTTAGGGTGCTGGCGCTGTTTGGCGGTGACCTTTACGCGGCGGGCCCGTCCGGCGTATGGCGGTGACACGACAGCGAGTGGGCGCTTTCCTACAGCAACTCCGGCGGGGCCTATGCTTTGGCGGTGTCGCCCGGCGGCGACACGCTCTATGCTGGTGGCGACTTCGGACACGGCTATGAGGTGATGCAGTGCCAGAATTCAAACAACAGTTGGACACCCGCGGGTAACCCTGACCCCTTGTACATGGTAAGGGCGCTGCTATGTGTAACCGTTGGGGAATCGCAAGTGCTCTACGCTGGGGGGTACTATGGTTCAGGGGGTTACATCCGATCATGGGATGGTAGTGGGGATTGGGTTATGATGGGCGACACGATCGGCCCCGGCGAGCTTACGTGGGG
>JAGHDT010000025.1 GCA_021159805.1 Anaerolineae bacterium | reverse complement strand
GGTACTCACCGGGATGTCAGACGGGGAAACACGCTACGTCAAGGTCGCCGGCATCAATGCCGGGGGCGAATCCTTCCCGACCGAGGTGCTGGGCGCCAGGGTGGGGGACGCTGCACTGTTGATCGTCAGTGCTTTCGACAAACTGAACGGCTTCGGCCTCGTCTATGAGAATGACCCAGTCATGCACGAGAATCTGCGGATGTGGGTGGACCAGATGAACAGCTATGACTACGTGACGCACCACGGCCAGGCAGTGCCGGCAAACTATGCGTGGGATAGCGCGAGCAACGAGGCGGTCATAGCCGGTTCCGTCGCCCTGGGTGCATATGATGTGGTCGACTGGATTCTGGGTGAGGAGACCACCTCGGTCGATGGGACGTTCAACAGCACTGAGCGTGCCTTGGTGGACGCCTACCTGGCCCAAGACCGGGCATTGATGGTCAGCGGCTCGGAGTTCGGGTGGGAACTCGAGTACCTGGGAGGAGCCCCGGATTTCCTGCACGACACACTGCACACCGATTATGTGGCAGATGATGCAGCGACCTATGCAGTACGCCCCGTGGCAGACGGTGCCTTCTCCGGGTTGGGGGATCTGTTCTTCGATGCTCCGGGGGAGTATGATGTCGACTATCCCGACGTCTTCAGCCCGTTGGGCGGCGGGCAGATCGCACTGACCTACGTTGGGGGGAGCTATCCCGGCCAGGGGGCAGCGATCCAATACGCATCTGGGTGCCGCCGTCTGTTGGTGGTGGGCTTCCCATTTGAGACCCTCCGGGTCGATCAGCGCGCCGGCTTCATGGCGAAGGCGCTCGATTATCTGGATGCCTGCTTGATCAGAACGACAATCACAGAGCCCGAAGATCGTCACGCATATGCCACGCCACCTGCGTTCACAGGCACCGCATCGGGTATGGACCTCACAGAGGTCAGACTGCGGCTTCAGCGCTGGGACGGCTTCTATTGGACTGGTTCAAGCTGGAGTGCCACCGAGAGTTGGTTCGCTGCTAACGGTATTGCAGCTTGGACCTACACGCTGTTGGCAATGACAGATGGGAGCTACGCCTTGCAGGCCAAGGCCATCGCTGCGGGAATGGAAGAAACCAGTCCAGCGGAGGTGAGCTTCATGCTGGACCGGGTAGCGCCCACCGTGCCGACCGTCCTCACGCCGACCGGAGGCATCACCGTCACGGGGCCCATCGTGACACTGTCGTGGACAGTGCCGGACGACGACGGATCGCCGGTGCATTACAATCTTGATATCGCTGGGAACCTCGCATCGACTGACGCGCTATCCTATGTCGTCACACCAAGCCTGGGGCCGGGCCCACACGTATGGCGGGTTCAGGCACAGGATGCCGCCGGGAATCAGAGCGATTGGACGGCGGAGGAGATGTTTGTTGTCGAAGTGGAACAGGTGTTTCTGCCAGTGATCCTGCGCTAGCCTGAGTAGCTAGTACGGCGCTGTTTCAGGTATGGTTGCGGGTACCTGGGACCAGTCCCAAAGCCAGTAAGCCAGCCCGCCCCAGGGATCCCAGCGGTCGAAGAACGCGACAATCTCCTGCTGGGAAGCGGGTGCGCCGCCTAACAGGTGTTCGCCAACACGCCGTTGAGCGACACTGTCGGTGGGAATGTAGTCGTAACGACCGAGGTAGAGCATGAGGAGTCCTGTGCCGAGAGCATCGAGCAACAGCTCATCGGCGAGTCGTCTCGCAAGCTTGTTGGCATCGAGGGGCTGGCGCACGAGAAGATCGATCCGCGCCGGTTGTGTGGCGAAAGCTCGGGCGATACTTGTCAGCCGCACGACGATGTGAGGGGCGAAGATGTCGTGCAGTGACTCAGCACCCACCAAGAGTCGCTCCGGCGTTGGAAAGCTGTGAAAAGTCGGGTTGCGCTGTAGAGGGAAACCCAGACGATTGATGAGCCCCGCTACACGCCCGAATTGGGGCATCCCGTGGGGATCCCAGGTCGCCAACGTGGCAACTGTCACGTGCTCGAAGAGATCGACGCCGCGGATCAAGCGCGCTCCCGTGCGTTTGACGGCTCTGAGAGCCCTGTGACGGCGGGCGGCTCTGAGGAACGGCTCGAGATTCTCGTCCAGGCGAAGCATATGCCAGACTTTCCGACTGGCTTCCTCGACTTCCGCGGCGGATAGATGGGGCTCGGTGTGCACAACGAGCCCTGCCGGAGCCTGGCAGACAGTGAGGCCGACCGTTGTCTTTTCCCCCAGCTGTTCAACGCGTAACAGGCGATCCCCCAACGTCTGGACGTGAAACGGAGGGTAAAGCAGCCATCCTGATCGCCGGACGACCTGTCGCAGCGAGAAAGTGTCGGGTACCGACAGTAGCCAGTGCATTTCGCCCCCTATGTGCCATAACAATACCACGCACAGTGGTTGAGGGTGTTTCGGGGAAGTTACAGCTTGGTTAACCGTCGCGGCGCGGTCCGTCATACACCGGATCGCGTCCAGTGCACCATAACTGGCAAAGGCGCCCCTGTGGAGGGCGCCTTTGCCAGTTATGTGATCCAACAGGTGGTGCCGGTTACTTCAATCCGGCGAGCTCCAAACCCGCACGCAAGACGGCCGGAACGAGATCCTTGTCGGTGAGTTCGCAGTACACGCGGATGATCGGCTCAGTGCCGGAGAAACGGATCAAGAGCCATCCGGTATCGCCAAGTTCATACTTGAAGCCATCCACCGTGACGCGGCCGGTGACCGGCACACCGGCGATGGTCTCAGGCCGGGCATTATCGATCCGGGCACGCGTCTCAGGGCGTTTCTCCGAGGGGAAACGCGTATCAATACGATCGTAGTAGTAGGCCTGACCCACGGTCTCGAAGAGAGACTCCAGGAGCTGTGAAGGCGTCTTCCGGGTCTTCACCATAAAATCGATGAAGTAGAGGTTCCCCAGGATGCCGTCACGTTCGGGCACATTGCCGCGGAACGCATAACCGCCGCTCTCCTCTCCCCCGATCATCGCGCCTACTTCCATCACCTTCGGCGCCACGTATTTGAACCCAACGCCGGTCTCGTAGTGTGGTACATTGTACATCTCGGCCAGCTTGTTCAGGATCTGTGTCGTTGAGATCGTTTTCACGATCGGCCCACGCTCGCCGCGGATCTCCAGCAGGTAGTAGGCCAGTAATCCGAAGACGCGCAGCTGGTCGATGTAGACGCCGTTCTCGTCGCCAATGCCCATACGGTCAGCATCACCGTCGTTGATGAGCAGCACATCGGCGCCCAGTTCCACCGTCTTGGCCAAAGCCACGTCGATGTTGGGCCGAATAGGCTCAGGTCGCCCCATTTCCGGGAAGGAGGGGTTGTGCCCGGCGTGGATCTCCCAGATCGTGTTGCTGCCGCCCCCAAGTAGCTTGGGGAACCAGCCGGCGGCGTTGCCCCACATTGGTTCGACGAGGATCTTCAGCCCCGCGTTGCGCAGAGCCTCCAGATCGACCAGCTTCGAGATATGCTCGATGTAGGCAGGATCCGGATCCCAGCGTCTCACCAATCCCTGGCTCTCGGCATCAGCGATCGGAAGCTGGCGCACGGCGTCCACTGCATCGGGAATGTACTTCTCGATCCCGCGCAGTCCTTCAGGGGCGATGGCGCCGCCATTGGAGTCGCGCACCTTGAACCCATTGTCGGTGGGCGGGTTATGGCTGGCGGTGATGTTGACCGCTCCGCCCGCTTTGCGCTCAACCGCACTGTAGCTGATCACCGGGGTGGGGGTGTTATGCGATGTCAGCCATACACTGATGTCGTTGCCGGCCATGACTTCGGCGGCAGTTTCTGCGAAGAGATCCGAGTCGAAGCGTTGGTCATAGCCAATGACGACGCCTCTGCCGGCCAGGTTGTGTACCTTGAGGTACCGAGCAAAGCCCTGCGCAACCCGTCTCACGCTGTCAAAGGTGTAATCCTCGGCGATCCTGGCCCGCCAGCCGTCTGTACCGAACTCTATCTTGCCCATCGTCGTCACCTCTCCCTGATCTTCAGTCTGAGTCCCTATAGCCCGGTTTCTCCCCTGAGCGCTGCTACATCAGCATCGACCATCATCTGCACCAACCTCTCGAAGCCGACCTGCGGCTTCCAGCCGAGCATCTCCCTTGCCTTTGCGGGATTGGATACCAGCAGATCGACCTCGGCCGGTCGCATAAAGCGTGGGTCTTGCACGACGTGATCGCGCCAATCTAGCCCAACGTGGGCAAAGGCGACTTCACACAACTGCTCAACAGAGTGAGTCTCGCCCGTTCCGACGACGTAGTCGTCGGCTTCGTCTTGCTGCAGCATCAGCCACATCGCGCGCACGTAGTCGCCGGCGAACCCCCAGTCGCGCTTCGCGTCGAGAGTTCCCAGTGCCACCTTGTCGATGAGTCCCAACTTGATCTTGGCGACGTGATATGCGATCTTTCGGGTCACGAATTCCATACCCCGGCGCGGACTTTCGTGGTTGAAGAGGATGCCGGAGCAGGCGAAGAGATCGTACGACTCACGGTAGTTGACGGTGATCCAATGGCCATAGACCTTAGCCACCCCATAGGGCGAGCGTGGGTAGAAAGCTGTGTTCTCTGTCTGCGGTACCTCGCGCACCTTGCCGAACATCTCCGATGAGCTCGCCTGGTAGAAGCGTATCCCAGGGTTGACGGTGCGGATTGCCTCCAGCATCCGCGTTACGCCCAGGCCGGTCACGGCACCGGTGAAGACCGGCTGTTTCCAGGACGTGGGCACAAAGGACTGGGCCGCGAGGTTGTAGATCTCGTCCGGCCGGCAGTCGTTGACAGTTGAAATAAGTGAGCCTTGATCGAGGAGATCCCCCGAGACAAGCTCAATGTCTTCCTGGATATGCTGGATCCGGGAGAAGTTGATTGTGCTGGTCCTACGGACCATGCCTGTGACTTTGTATCCCTTGCCCAGCAGGAACTCTGCCAGGTAGGATCCGTCCTGTCCTGTCACCCCAGTGATCAGAGCTCGTGGTGCTGTCATATGCCGTTTTCTCCTGTCAGCGCTACGTGTTACGTGTGCGCAGTGAGTGTCCTCTGCGACGAACCGGCCTCGGTGTTCATCGCTGCACGCCACTCGGCGAGGACATCATCAATGGTCTGAGACATCGGTATCTCGGCAGTCCACCCGGTATCCAGTGTGAGTTTGTCGGCACTGCCGTAGATGACAGGTATGTCTGCGGGCCGATACCGCTCCGGATCGACCTCGATCTTGATCTCGATGCGGGATCTGGCCCTCAGCTCGTCCACGATGGACTGTATGGCGCGTGGGCGTCCGGAAGCAACGTTGTAGACCTCGCCAGCATTCCCGTGAAGAAGAAGCAGGCGGTAGGCACGGACTACATCGCGAACATCGGTGAAGTCACGTTGCGGCGCCAGGTTGCCGACACGCAGCGCCGGTTCACGCCGTCCGGCCTCGATTTCGGCCACTTGGCTGGCAAATGCCGGCAGCACGAACCTGGGTGATTGCCCAGGGCCAACGTGGTTGAACGGGCGGACGCGTATCACGGGGAGCCCGTAGCTGATGAAGTACTGGTATCCCATGACGTCTTGAGTGACCTTGCTGACGCTGTAGGGGTTCTCTGGGCGCAGAGGATGATCCTCCAGCAGCGGGAGATCGGCCTCTGCGGCGCGACCATATTCCTCGCCGGAACCTATGACGATGATGCGCGGTTTGATGTCTAGCGCCAGGCAACCCTCAAATAGGTTAAGCTGGCCCAGGATATTGTTTTGCAGGGTAGCCCACGGATCCTTGTAGGCAGTGGGCACGTGAGCCTGAGCGGCGAGATGTACCACGTAATCGGGAGGAGATTCCGCGAGTGCCGCTTGCGTTGCCTCGGCGTCGCGCAGATCCAACAACACTAACTCCTCTCGCAAGGTAGGTGTGGGGTCGGCGGGAGGATCTGGAAATGCCGTGCCAACGATGTCCCAGTCTGTCGATGATAGGAGGTGGCGGCGGAGATGGGTCCCCACAAACCCAGTCGCTCCGGTGATCAGCACGCGCATAGATGCTCCTTGTCAGTGTCGTGTCGTGGATACTGGCCTCGGTGCACAGAAGACCTCCATTCAGCACGAGTTGCCGATGCCTGTCACCATTATAACTGAACTGCTGTGCCGGGAAAGACGGTGCGATGGTGCTCTGGGATTATCGCCAGTCGAACAGCCTTACGTTGCCGTCGTCAGTCAGTGCCTCGGGGACCGGGCTGCTTCCCGCAGCGGCTAACTCAAGACGCTTGATATCACCCAGCTCGATAAAGACCACACGGTTGCCATCGGGGCTCCACGCCCATTCCGGCAGCTCCAGGCCACCATTCCCCTCGGCTGGGTACAGCTGTCGCTGCCCCGATCCGTCGCGGTCCGTCAGGTACAAGGCGTAGCC
>JAGHDT010000294.1 GCA_021159805.1 Anaerolineae bacterium | reverse complement strand
TCACCTGACAATGGCGGTGATTGCTTTCCTCTGTGTGATGCCGATGCTGCTGGTGATCTCGACATCACTCTCCGACGACCTCACCGTCGCGCGGAATGGACTTTCGTTGCTCCCACAGGACTTTACCACCTATACCTACAAGTTCATCTTGTCCAATTCGGCCCAGCTGGTGCGTAGCTATGGACTCACAATGCTGGTGACCGGCACGGGTACGGCGGGCGGGATTCTAGTATCTGCACTGATAGGGTATGCGCTGGCACATCGCGAATTCAAATTCAGTGGCGTGTTCGTGTTCATTGTCGTCTTCACAATGCTGTTCAATGGCGGGATGGTGCCGACCTATCTGGTCGTACGTGGAGTTCTAGGGCTGCATAACAACATCCTGGCGCTGATTTTGCCGACGATGGTCATGCCATGGTACATCATGATGTTCCGATCGCAATTCGCTAGCCTTCCGCACGAAATTATGGAGTCGGCCAAGATAGACGGCGCTGGTGAGTGGCGCATGTTCTTCCAGATCGCGATGCCACTCTCGCGGCCCTGGTTGGCGACGATCGGTCTCATGTACATCCTCAAGTATTGGAATGAATGGATCCCGGCGATGATGTATATCGATGATCCCAAGCTCTTCCCGCTGCAGTACTTGCTGCAGCAGATCGTGCGCAATGCTCAGTTCCTGCGTTCGGTAGCAGATGCGATGACGACGCAGGTGAAGATCCCTGGCCTCTCGCTTCAGATGGCCATGGTTGTCGTTGCTGCCGGCCCGGCTATGTTCGTCTTCATGCTCCTCCAAAAGTACTTCGTGGGAGGCTTGACCGCTGGTGCTGTAAAAGGCTAACCGATGTAGTGTGGTGGCAGTTTACCCGACGATTCGCGGTCGAGATACATCTCTCGGGCGGTTGGGAAAGGAGGAAATCGATCAGCTTCTGTGCTTGTAGGCTTGTCCTCAAAGTGTGAAACGCTGGTTTGGCCTATGTGAGGAGCTTCTAGGTGTATTCGTCGTGTTCGGTCAACAAGAAGGAGTGTCAGATGAACAGAAAACGCAGCTGGTTCTATGCCGCGCTGGTCGTGGCTGTGGCTCTGATGATTGCTGTCTCGTGTGCCCCTCAGACTGTCGAGGTGGAGAAACTCGTGACCCAGGTGGTGAAAGAAGAGGTCACGGTCGTCGTGGAGGGCACGCCTCAGATTCAGGAGGTCGAGATCGAGAAGGTCGTGACCGTGACGCCCAGTGCACCAGATGAGATCACCTACACTTATCCGGGTTCTGGTGTGCCAAATGATCTTCAGGAGGTTCAGGACGCCATCAATGAGATTCTGATCCCGAAGATCAATGTGAAGCTTACTCTTGACCCAGTGGACTGGGGTACCTACCGTGAGCGCATGCAGCTGAAGATGGCAGCCGGTGAGACGTGCGACGTTGTCTTTACAGCTCCGTGGATCAACAACTACTATGTCAACGTCATCAACGGTGCGTTGTACCCTTTGGATGACCTTCTACCCGAATACGCTCCCGGCTTGTACGCCAGCATTTCCCCCAGCACTTGGGAGGCCGCGCGCATTAAGGGTCATATCTATGGCGTTATCAACCAGCAGATCTGGCCCAAGCCCTGGGGCGTGCACGTGATCAAGAGTTTCGCTGACAAGTATAATCTGGACCTCGGCACCATTGGGAAGTTTGAGGACATGGAACCCTTCATGCAGGCCGTGCTGGCAGGTGAGGGCGGCGAGGTAACCCCGTACTGCAAGCGTGCGGTTCCCTTCTACCTGCAGTACTACGGATTCACCGAGATGGGCTCCGGAGATGGCGCGGGTGTGAGCGTTCGTTATGATGACCCCACAGTCGTGAATGTCTTCGAAGCTCCCGAGTGGCAGACTCACGCTCAGATGAACCGTCGCTGGTATCTGGCAGACTACACGTTCAAGGATGATGTCCCGAACTTGGATGAGACGATCAAGGCCAACTTGTGCGCTTTCGATTCCCACGTGGAGAAGCCCAACCAGGGAACTGACCTCAAGGCGCGCTATGGCCAGGACTGGATCTTCAAGAACCTGACCGACCCCCTCATTCTGGATACCGGTGGAGCGACTGCGACGATGAACGGCATCTGCGCGACGTCTGCACACCCCGAGTCAGCGATGAAGGTCCTTGAGATGCTCAACACCAACAAGGATGTCTATCGCCTGCTCTCCTACGGTATCGAGGGTAAGCACTGGGTCTGGGTGGACAAGGACCTGGACATCGTCTCACTGCCCGAGGGTAAGACGCAGGCTGATATGGGCTACTTCCCCAACACCGACTGGATGTTCGGCAACCAGTTCAACGCTCCTTACCGCGACAAGGAGACCGCACAGCTCGACGCCTGGGAGCTGACGCGCCGTATGAATGCCTCCGCCACGCCTCATATCCTCCTGGGCTACACCTTCGATTCCAAGCCCGTGGAGAATGAAGTGGCACAGGTCACTGCTGCCGCGGCGGAGTTCTGCGCCCCGGTGCTTAACGGTCTGGTTGACTTTGAGGGCAACTAT
>JAGHDT010000522.1 GCA_021159805.1 Anaerolineae bacterium | reverse complement strand
CTGTTAGTTTGCGTCCGCAGCACCCACTCCACGCAGCGGCGAACTTCCCTTCGGGGACGGGCCGTCGTGTTCGCCCCCTCTGCGTAGCGCAAACTGCTAGTTTGCGTCCGCAGCATCCACTCCACGTAGCAGCGAACTCCCCTTCGGGGACGGGCTGTCGTATTCGCCCCCTCTGCGTAGCGCAAACTGTTAGTTTGCGTCCGCAGCATCCACTCCACGCAGCGGCGAACTCCCCTTCGGGGACGGGCCGTCGTGCCCGTTCCCTCTGCGTAGCGCAAACTGTTAGTTTGCGTCCGCAGCACCCACTCCACGCAGCGGCGAACTCCCCTTCGGGGACGGGCTGTCGTGTTCGCCCCCTCTGCTAAAACCGCCAATCACCGCTGCAGACCTCACGTCCTGGGACACTTGCCACCGCGGAATAGTCGAAGTCCCTTTGGCGGGGACTTCGACTTGCGAACCGTGGAACCACACCAGAAGCAGCGGAGCGACCACCAGAGCGAGTATCTTGAGGAAGTGGCCGAGATCACGGATGACGCCGAAGGTGCCGATGCCCTTGTCGGGGAGGATCAGGACGACACCGCCGAGGCGCGTAGCCTGCGCAGAGGCGACAATCGTGGCAGGCAGTTTGATAATCGTGTGGGGCTGGACAGCCACGGCCAGGAGGCGTCAGGGGTTCACACTATCAACAGCAACCGGCTCACCGAGCCGCTTCGTCAATTCACCCATCTCATTCGTGGACCGGCCTCCGGCTCCAATGAGACGCATCGGCCAGCCCACGTGGCTAGGCCAGAAAGCTAGGCTACAGCTACAACGAGGGGGCCGCCTGCCCAACGATCAGGGAGGCTGGAAGAGAATCCGGCAGGCCAGCAGATACTGTGCAGATCAGTCAGCTGTGGCTGACGAGGCGGTAGGGACAGAGGGATCAGGACCTAAGAAGTCCAACTCACGCTCCATCAGGATGTTCAGCACGGTTCGCAGGGCGATGATCGCCGACAGCAGTAGGATATCCTGCCAGGTAGGCGACAGCCCGGTCTTCAAAATATCCGCAGCGACCTGGAATTCCAGCGCCAGCACCATACTCCTGCCCAAGGTGATGCGCAGGCCGGTATGGTCCCTCGACCGGCGACCAACGCAACAAGTGCGCACGTAATCTACGATGGCGCGGCCCACACCGATGGCGATCACGAGTCCGCCACAGGCCTCCACGATGACAATGAGATAACTGAAGACGATTTTCAGCAGTTCGTCAGATGCCGCCACAGTCACCATATCACCTCGCCCACTGAAAGCAGTCCACCCGCTCGTACGGACCTGACCTTCAAGTCATCCGGGTCACTCTATCACAGCAGGGGCAGGCAGAGACAGCCTGTCTACTGCAGATCTGACTGCAGCAAACATCCGAGCCTGCAACGCTGCGCAGTATCCCTTGACTACCTATATGTGCACCTCCGCAGCTTCCCTCGGTTCCAGAAACTGCACAGTGCAAGATGGGCAGACGGCCTAGCCGCGCCGGCGCAAGAACGCTGGAATCTCAATGTTGTCGCGGTCGGCAACCTGCGAGCTGAACAGATCGCTCACCTCGGACCGTCGCGGCGACTGTGCCGTCGTGGTCATCGGGTGTGACGAGACGATATCAGCTCCGCCATTGTCGAATCCCGTCGCGATCACCGTGATGCTGACCTCGTCGCCCAGGTTCTCGTCGATCACGGCACCGAAGATGAGATTGACGTCCGGGTGCGCCGTCTCGCGGATGATTGACGCGGCCTCATTCACCTCAAAGAGCGTCATATTGGGACCCCCCATGATGTTGAACAGGATGCCGCGGGCCCCGTCGATGGTGATATCCAGCAAACGGCTGGAGATCGCCTGCTGCACTGCTTCAACGGCCCGATTCTCGCCGGAGGCGCTACCGACCGCCATCAGAGCAGCTCCGCCTTCCAACATGATCGACCTCACATCCGCGAAGTCCAGGTTGATCAAACCAGGCACGGTGATCACTTGGGTGATGCCCTGGATGCCCTGGCGCAGCACATCATCCGCAACGCGGAACGCGTCGCTGAGACTGACCCGCTTCTCAGTAATTTCCAACAGGCGATCGTTGGGGATCACAATCAGGGTGTCCACAACCTGCTTGAGCGCCTCAATACCCTCCACCGCAGCCCGAGAGCGCTGGGCCCCCTCGAACGTGAACGGGCGGGTGACGACGCCGATTGTCAACGCCTTGATCTCTTCCTTGGCAATCCGGGCAATCACGGGCGCCGCACCGGTCCCTGTACCACCGCCCATCCCGGCGGTGACAAAGACCATATCGGATCCCTGAAGCACCTCGCGGATCTCATCCTGAGACTCCTCGGCCGACTTGCGGCCCTCCTCAGGAACACCGCCGGACCCCAGGCCACGCGTGACCGTATCGCCAATTCGCAGGCACTTCGGGGCCTGCGAGAGCATCAAAGCCTGCGCGTCGGTGTTGACAGCGATGAACTCAACACCCTGCAGCCCTTCCTCAATCATTCGGTTGACCGCATTGCTGCCGCCACCCCCAACACCAACGACGCGAATCTGTGCAAAATTCTCTGCCAATCCAGCCATCTCGGAACCTCCTGACCTGTCGGACCTTGCTCCTATGAAACCTGCTCCTCTGCGGCTTGCGCCGGATGATACCGATTCTCTCGAACGTGCTCTCGTGCGGCTCGAACCTGCCAGATCCTATAAGTTACGCCTCCCCTTGTTGTTGCCCGTGGGCGTCACCGAACAGAGCGGCCCCGGACAGACACTAGCACTTTCGCTGAAGTCGTGCCTTTTTCTAACCTAACCCAGTGATGCTCCCTAGGGAAGCAGGTTACGAAGCCAGCCCGTTGCACGCCCAACAAACGATGTGCGAACCGTGCGCCAGCCTCCGCCCTCCTCCAGCGTTGGTGTCCACTTCACCAGCCCGACCGCCACCGCGGCGTCGGGGCCACTGACCCTGTCGATCAACCCGGTAATCCCACGCGGGATACCAATCTGCACCGGCAATTCGAAAATGGATCGTGCCAGATCGCGCATGCCCGGCATCTGTGCCGTCCCACCGCACAGAACCAGACCGGCGGGCAGCAGACCATCATAGCTGGAGCGCTTGATCTCTTGCTGGACATTCTCCAGTATCTCCTCGCTACGCGCCTGGATGATCTCTGCAAGTTTCCACCGGGCGATGGGCACCGGACTTCCCTCGCCGTACGGCGAGATCGTGAAACGCTCATCCTCAGCGACTTGGTTGGCGACCGCATAGCCATGACTGATCTTGACCTGCTCTGCGGCCTGGGAGGGTAGTCGCAGCCCAATGGCGATGTCACTTGTGATGTACTCACCACCCATAGGCAGCGATTTGGTGTGCCATACTGCCCCCTCGATGAAGATGGCGATGTCGGTGGTACCGTCACCGATGTCCACCAAGACCACGCCCATCTCCCTTTCGTTATCCGTCAGGATCGAGTGCCCCGAGGCCAGACTGGAGAGCACCAGCTCACTGATCTGGACGCCGGCACCCAGCACGCACTTGCGCAGGTTCTGCAACGCAGTGCTGGACCCCATCACCACGTGGGCTTCGACCTCCAGGCGAAAACCGTGCATGGCCAGTGGATCTCGCACGCCCTCCTGACCGTCCACCGTATAGGTCCGCGGTAGAATGTGAATCAGCTCTTGGTTCTGCGGCAGGATAATGGCACCGGCGGCCTCCAGCACCCGGTCTACATCGTCCGGCCCGATCCCGTGATCACGCCGGGAGACGCCGACGACCCCGGTGCTGTTGCGAGAGGTGATGTGGACCCCGGTCACGCCGACGTAGGCACGTTCTATCTGGTAACCGCTGCTCTGCTCGGCCAGGTCCACAGCCTCCGAGATCGCTTCGGTCGCCTGGGCAACGTTCACCACCACGCCCTTCTTGATTCCTCGCGACGGAATGCGGCCAACGCCGACGATGCGGACCTCGCCCTGTTCGCCGATTGCCCCGACCAGAACCAGGATTTGCTGCGTCCCTATGTCAATGCCAACAACAGATCTTTCCACAGGTCACCCCCTACCAGGTGCGTTCCATAGAGTACGTTGCCCCTTCAGGGAAACGGACATCGACCGCTTGTGGGAAGATGCCCTCAGCCTCACACTGACTGACCACGATCTCGTACATCTGCAGGCGCGGCGCCATGGACGGGCCTCCCCCAAGCGCCACTCGACGTCCCTCCGGGTCGGTCCACACCAGTCCGCGCTGGGGAGCATAATCCAAGGCGTCCGCCGAGATGTTCAGTGCTCCCAATGCCTGAATCCCTTCGTAGACCTCGATCGCTGAATAGGCACTCATAGCCTCAGGCATGGGCCCGTGGATCACGGGCAAGTCGGGCCGATCCCCCTGGACTTGATAAAACGTCCAGCCATCGTCCACCCAATAGCGTTCGGAGCCCGTCTCCCAGATCATCACGGGTATCCGCTGTGTCACCGCAAGCTCACACTTCGTCGGGAAGATGCCGCAGTGGATCTGGATGTCCTTGTACTCCGGTAGCGCCTTCGCCAGGATCTGCTGAGCTGCCTCAGGGTCCAGGCTGAACCGGTGCCAACCCACAAGATCCGACGTCTGCTTCATCCCGTAGATGATCTCTGTCGAGGTGATCCCCGTGACCGTGAGATCTTCCCAATCCAGGTACCAGGCGCCGCCGAGCGCGACCCAAAGCCCAATACCAATGATCGCGGCTACACAGGCAACTGCTCGCCAGGGAATCTTGATGGGACGCGGCCCCGCGCGGAACGCAACGGGCTGCGCTGTGGGCCCCAAGAGTGCAGCAGTTCGGTAGTAGCGCATCTTCTTAGCCATTGATGCTCCTCCTCTGTCCTGGTCGGTGTCGTAGGAACCAACTCGTATCTATGTTCGGTGAATCCACATGCAGTCACCGCTTGTGGTAAACTCAGGCCATACACCTTTGCCGGCAGTGGTCCAAACCATTAAGGTTCGCCGGGCCGGTAGATGCGCTCTGATCGCTGATTTTCCTGGAAGCGGTCCAGAGCTAGATCCACCAACGAATCCAACAGCCGTGAATAAGGCACACCGGAGGCCCTCCACAGCTTTGGGTACATACTGATCGGGGTGAAGCCGGGGATCGTGTTCACCTCATTCAGATACAGCTCCCCGGTCTCTCCATTCAGCAGAAAATCCGCACGTGCCATCCCTGCACCATCAATAGCCCGATACGTTTGCACGGCCAGCGCCTGAACACGCTTCGTCGTCTCAGCATCCAACGGCGCAGGGATCAATAACTCCGACGCATCCTCGCCTGTATCAACATACTTCGCCATATAATCATAGAACTCCCGACTGGGCACGACTTCACCAGGCACGGACGCCACTGGGTCCTCATTACCGAGGACACTCACCTCAATCTCACGAGCGTGGGCCACTGCGCATTCGGCCAGGATCCGCCGATCGTAGCGCGCAGCTTCGTTCATACCCGCGCGCAGCTCATCCCGGTCATCGCACTTGCAGATTCCCACGCTTGACCCCAGATTGGACGGCTTAGTGAAGACCGGATACCCAAGCTTCTCCTCAATCCGATCCAACCACGCATCGGGATCCGCCAACCATTGGCGTCGCGTCGTCCAGACATAGTCTGGGATCGGCAAGCCGTGGGATTGCACGACATCCTTAAAGGCAATCTTGTCCATCGCCAGAGCAGAACAGAGCACACCGGCCCCAACGTAGGGAACTCCGGCCAATTCCAGCAGCCCCTGCACCGTCCCATCTTCACCGAACGTGCCATGCAGCACCGGAAAGACCACATCGACTTGCGACAACACGGCGAGCTTGCCCATCCGCCTCTCAGCCAAAGACGGGGCGCCCTGTCGGCTGGCTGCGGCCAGTCCCGTCTCCTCCACAGAGGCCCACAACCCCCGCTTGGAGGGATCGGCGAACATCGCCGCCGAGCGTGTATCTGAGAAGTCCTCCTGCTCCAATGAAAGCATGAGGTCGCTCCCTACGATCCAGGCACCATCGCGCGTGATGCCGACAGGCGTCACCTCGTACTTGTCCGGAGAAAGCGCCGCCATGACCGACTGCGCCGACACGAGGCTGACTTCGTGTTCACCAGACCGTCCCCCAAAGATCACTGCCACTCTTAGTTTTCCCATCGTCTAGCTATCCCTCGTCTTCCGCGATGAACTAGGTCACCTGAGCTCCGGCTCCGGCAAGATCTCAATCTCGGGCTCCAGCAGCACCCCAAAGTGCTCGTAAACCGTCGTCTGAACGCGCTCGACGAGCGCGCGGAAGTCAGCTGCCGTGCCGTTCTCATCATTAATCAGGAAATTCGCGTGATGTTCAGAGACCTTGATCCCCCCACACCTCGCGCCCTTAAAGCCCACAGCCTCGATCATGCGCCCCGCATAATCGCCAGGCGGGTTCTTGAAAGTCGATCCCAACGTCCTGCCGGGCGGCTGCGTACGCCGGCGGCGCTCGGTGAATTCCGCAGCCTTTGCCGCCAGACACTCCGGGTT
>JAGHDT010000429.1 GCA_021159805.1 Anaerolineae bacterium | reverse complement strand
TCTGCAGCGTGACATCCCGGCAGTTGCCCTTCACTTCTCTCACCTGCTCATCTGACAGGAACTTACCCGTGATCCCCTCGAGGCTTTCGGAGGCGGCAGCGTAGATGACGGTGCGCGCGCCCTCCTCAGCGCTGATCCGGAATCGCGACAGTATCCTGTCGCCGAAGCGCCACAGCCAGTGGCTGTCAGGCCAGATACTCGTGCTCACCACTCCCGGATGCACGGCATTGACGGTAATCTGCGTGCCTCCAAGGCGTTGAGCTAGCTCCTGTGTGAAGAACACATTCGCCAACTTCGAAGCAGCATAGGCCCCGAACCCAACCATGCCGTACGATTTCGTCATCTGTAGATCATCGAGGTGGATCTTGCCGAAGAACGCAGCTCCAGAGCTGACGTTGACAATCCTGGCGGCCACCGCCTGCCTCAGGAACGGAAGCATCAGATGCGTCAGCAGGAACGGCCCGAGGTGATTGGTACCCATCGTCTTCTCGAAGCCGTCCTCGGTCTCCTGTCTGGTAGAGCTGAAGGTCCCCGCATTGTTGATCAGCACATCCAGACGCGTGTAGGCCCCCACGAATTCACGCGCGAACGTATGGATCGATTCCAGAGATGCCAAATCAATGTGCATGATCGAGACGCCGGCATTGCCAGTCTCTTCGGCGATGGCGTCGCGAACCGGCGCGGCCTTCTCCAGATTGCGGCAGGCCATGATGATGGTCGCGCCCATTGCGGCTAGGCCGCGCGCCGTTTCCTTGCCGATGCCGGAGTTGGCACCCGTTATCAACACCAGCTTGTCTTTCATTCCCGTCTGTGTCATCGTTTTTCACCCTTCGCCTTGGCATATGGCTACTCTCACGTAATGGGGCAGGAAGAAGCGCGACTTGATCATCATTCCAGCACAGCGAGACTGCGAGACCTTAGCCAGGAAGAGTGACCCGGCGAGACGCTCACCCCCCTTACAAAAGGGGATAGCTCTCTACCGCGAATCCACTCTGATCTTCACCAATCAGGAGATCAGTGTGGATTCGTGGAAATTCGTGGTTAGCTCTCTTCTATCTCCGGCAGATCCTCAAAGTCGCCGATCTCCACCTTGTAGATATTCGAGTATGACGTCAGATCTGAATTGTAGATGATGGCCTTGCCGTCGGGCGTGAAGCGCGGATGCGGGTGTGCGTGCTGGTTGTTGAAGGTGCTGCGGTGATAGGCCAGGATGCGTGGGCCAACATAGCGCTCGCCGTCCCACTTGAAGAGCTGGATGTAGGGCCGCGCGGTGCCGGCACTGGTGAAGACGGCGGCCGGCGTGCCGTCGCCCACAATCAGAGTCTCGTCCAGGCTGTGGAAGTGCGTCGAGCTGAAGGGGAAGTGCACCTCGTGCCGATCGGTGTCGTCCCATCGCACATAGCCGAAGACATGATCGCCTTCTGAGGCGCGCCCCCCCTTGCCTCGAGGTCGACCGTGATAGCCCATAGTCTCCCCATTGGCGAACCAATACTCGTGGCCGATGGAGACATCGTTCTCTTCCTGTGAACGGATGCGCCACGCCTTCCCTGTCTGTATGTTGAGCCCCCAGATACGCTGGTCCACCAGATCCCACGGTCCCTCGTGACAGAAGGTCATGATCTCCGGCAGCGTCGGCGACGTGTTCACGTGGCCGATGTAGCACTTCTCCTCGTGGATCACCTCGACCGCGCCGGTCGCGATTTCAACACGCACGATCTGGGTGAACGGCTTGGCGTGGAAGAACTCGCGGAACCGCGAATAGGAGAACGAGACCGCCGCGGTCTCCTGCGCCGGCTCCTTCATAATGCGTGCGCAGAGGTAGGTGCCATCCGCCGTCGGATTAGCGCGCCCGCCCGGCGACATCCCCTCGGGAGCCCGGTAAATCACCTGCTCCTCAAGCGTCTCAACATTGAGCTCGCGCACCTCGCCCTGCCACCAGAAGTAGTGCCGCTGATTCGCCGCGCTGAAACAGCCCCCGGGACGTCCGGGGCCGTGCAGGTCGGTCAACTGCGTTATGATGCCGGTGTCAAAATCGAGACGGAATAGATTGCTCTGATTCTCGCGATCTGAGGTGAAGACCATCACACGGTTGGGGACAATCCAAGCGGGGTCCGTGAAATAGAGGTGATTCGAGTTGCCCAGATAGTTGGTCAACTGCACAATCTTGCGACCGCTGTACTGATCAACGTACTCGAACTGCGGATCCTGGTAAACACGACCTTTCGACATAGTGCGTCCTTTCGATTTGGGATTGGGGTTAGTTTCTGTCTGACAAATCAGAGTGTACTACTTGACACGCGCCGGCGCAACATCCGGGATGTGTCGACACTGATACCTTCGCCGATGTCATATGAGGCACCAGCTGGCGACAAGTTCAGTGAGTTCTAGCTGAAGACCAGGAATCAGATGGACATACGCCGATGCTATCACACCCCACCACAGGCAACTACGAGCTGGATGTCACAATAACTTGACGAGCAGCGTCGCCATCGGCCAAGATCACCTTCTCCGGCGAGGGGCTCGCGGTGCAGGCGTATCTGACCCTCGACGAAGCCGGCTTCAGGGTGATCCGGGAGAGTCACGGCGAACGCACCATCCTGAAGGACTGCCCCGGCATTGGCGCGCCGCCGTGGCGCATCCGTGTCTTGAAGAAGGGAAACTTCTTCCGGCGCTGGGTATCAGCGCCGAGCAGCTCGACAACACCTGGACCGGCTGGCCGCGGATGGCGGTCAAAGACGGCTTCGGTTACGTATCCTACACCGGTAACGCCCAGGTCTGCCTGCGAACGATCCGGATCGATCAGTTGACGGATTGGGATAGCGAGAGCGGGGAAAGCGTTCGTATAGCATGAAACAACGTCTCAGGCGTACGGCTCTCCTACCCGAGCGATCGTAGCAGGGGCGGTTCGTGTAAGGGCGGTTCGCGAACCGCCCCTATGCTACCATTTGTCGAACTTGAGCAACGCTATAGAATGATGAGGAGAGCTGTAGGGGGGATGACGAGTATGTCCTACAATCCGAGCATCCATCATCGACAGTCCATCCGCCTGAAGGGGTACGATTACACCTCGTCAGGCGCGTATTTCGTCACGATGTGCACGCGGGATCGGGCGTGCACCTTGGGGGACATTGTACGTGGCGCGGTCGTGTTATCGAATGTCGGGCGCATCGTGGCCCAATCGTGGATGTGGCTGGGGGACCATCATCCCTACGTCGATTTGGACGCGTGGGTGATCATGCCCAATCACATGCACGGTATCATCGTGATTCTGGAT
>JAGHDT010000295.1 GCA_021159805.1 Anaerolineae bacterium | reverse complement strand
GCATGATGGTCTCCTACATCCAGTCCAACTACATGGGCTTTGGCTCGGGCATCGTCATCCCGGGGACCGGAATTGCACTGCAGAACCGCGGGGCCGGCTTCACCCTGCAACCCGGCCATCCCAACCGCGTCGCCGGCGGCAAACGCCCCTACCACACCATCATCCCCGGCTTCGTCACCCGGGCAGATCAACCCGTGATGAGCTTCGGCGTTATGGGCGGCCATATGCAACCCCAGGGACATCTCCAGATGATCGTGCGCATCTTCGACTACGGCCAGAACCCCCAGGCCGCCTCCGACGCACCTCGCTGGTTTCTCGATGATACGTCCACCCTCTGGCTGGAGCCCGGCTTCGATCCAGCGGCGGTCCAAGCGCTGCGCCGCCGCGGGCACACTCTTCACACGGACGCCGCCCCGGGGCGCTTCGGTGGCGCCCAGCTGATCTATGTGTTGGCTGACGGCTACTGCGCCGGCACCGACTGGCGCAAGGATGGCCAGGCCGTCGGCTACTAGATACTGGATCTCGATAGTCTGTTCGACTATCTTGATAGTCTGTTCGACTAGCCTCGATACTGCACGTCGCATATTCCCAACCGTCAACTGAAAACTGGCAACTGCCTACTGCCCTCCGGTGTTCACGCCGGAGGATCTGCACTATTACGCACCCTCACAGACGCCTGAACTTGCGCTGCAAAAACAACGAAAGTAGAATGCATCTACATCAGACGTGCGCAGAACCAATCTAGATCGGAGGTGGGTGGAATGAAGATCGGAATCATGAGCGCTGCCTTTCCAGACCTGAGCTTCGAGCAGCTCTTGGAATTCCTCTCCACAAACGGCTTCGGCTCAGTGGAGGTCGCCTGCTGGCCCGCCGGAGCGGGCAAAGACAGGAAGTACGGCGGCGTGGTGCACATCGACGTCGACGCGTTGCCTGCTTCCCGGGCCGATGAAATCAAGGGCTTGAGCCGGGAAAAGGGAATCGAACTCTCGGCGCTGGGCTACTACGCCAACGCCCTGCACGACGACCCCGAACACCGGCAGCGGGTGATCGCTCATCTGAAGAAAGTAATCCTGGCCGCCGAGAAACTGGACGTCGGCCTGGTCGGCACCTTCACCGGACGGCCTGCGACCATCGTGGGCCGAAGCTGGCAGGAAACCATCGACCGGCACTTTGAGGAATATCTCAAGGTCTGGCCGGACCTCATCAGGTTTGCCGGGGACCATAACGTCAAGATCGCCATCGAACATTGCCCGATGCTCTGGCACAACACCTGGCCGGGCGGCGACAACTTGGCCTATTCCCCCGCCATCCTCCGGCGCATGTTTGCAGCGCTGCCCGACGAAAACTTCGGCATCCTCTACGATCCATCCCATTTCATCTGGCAGCGGATCGACTACATCCGCTTCATCTACGACTTCAAGGAACGAATCTTCTGCGTGCACGCCCAGGACATGGATCTGGACGAGGAGATGTGCTACCAACACGGCATCCTGAGCGCCGGCATCCAGATACAACAGCGCCGTATCCCTGGAATGGGACGTGTCGACTGGCAGGAAGTGATCAAAGCGCTCTACAACATCGGCTACAACTGGGTCATGAATATCGAGCACGAAGACCCCAATTGGGAGGGCAGTGTCGACAAGGTGCAGCAGGGCTTCCTGATCGCCAAGAAACACCTGGAGGCCTTCACCGTCTAGGCCTGCGGAGCCCATTCGATCCTTTCCGGCGGTCGCTCACGTGGACAATCAGCACCACAAACAGGAGGAGTCCGCATTCCGTCCATTTCACTGTATCCCGCCAACCCAGGGCAGCTAGCATGGGTCAAGCTGTGCAGGAAGACCGCATCCACGATGACCCCAAGATCGGCGCCGTCTCCTCCTGTCAACAACACGCCGCCCACCACCGCCGACGCTATCGCCTTCCGGGCCCGCGGATCCCCAGGGCGCACGCTTCTCATATGGAGTAACACTGCAATTGTCATCCCGAGCGGCTCTCACACCCGATCTCGATCCCGAGCCGCGCAAACGAAGGATCTTGTGACGCTAAGGCCAGGGCATCAGTGTCACAGGATCCTTCACCACACGCCCTTGCCTGGTCATGTGGCTGCAGAAGCCGTTGGGGATGACAACCTACGCCCTGGGCGGATCACCGATCTGGATCTGCTTCCCGACATCGAGCTGCTGCACGCCATCGAGTGGACGCCGGATGCCCCGCTCTCCACGGGCAGCAGCCCCAAGTAGGACTCGATTGACCGCAAAATCGTGGAGGCGGGGAGATGGCTGCGGGCCATCCAGGTCAATCCCGAGGCGCTCGTTCCGCCGCTGGACACCGTCGGGGGCAAGGGTATGCTACCCATAGTCACCTTCTACGGTCAGGTGCGCGCCGCCCAATCGGTGAGGGCGGTCGAACCGCATCGGCGATTCCCTGCCGTGCTCGGCTGATCAATGCATACCAGAGGGGGAACTTTGAGACAGATGGGCAAGCGTCATATGAAACAGCCTGGGGTACGATCCCTCGTCGCGGTCGTCCTACTC
>JAGHDT010000035.1 GCA_021159805.1 Anaerolineae bacterium | reverse complement strand
GGCCAAAGTCATCGCCACTTTCATGGAGATGCGCGATGGGACCGTCAAAATCAGCTTCCGTGCGCGGCCTGGCTATAACGTGGCCCCGATCGCGCGCGCACTTGGCGGCGGCGGTCACCGCCAGGCAGCAGGATGCAGCGTGCCCGGCCCCCTCGATAGTGCGGTTGAACGCGCCCTGGCGATGGTGAGAGAGACGCTCAACAACTATGATTAGTGGTGTGCTTGTCGTCGACAAGCCCTCTGGAATGACATCGCACGATGTCGTCAATGTCGTGCGGCGGTTGGCACGCACGCGCCGTGTCGGCCACGCCGGCACACTTGACCCGCTGGCAACCGGCGTCTTGGTCGTGTTGGTGGGACCCGCCACCCGGCTCTCACGGTTCGCGATGCGCGGTGACAAGCGCTACCGCAGTGTCGTACGGATGGGTGAGATCACCGACACCTATGACGCCGACGGAGAGATCACCGAGCGCAGAACCGTCACCGTAGACCGCACCGCCATTGAGAACGCACTCACCGCATTTATGGGCCCCATCGAGCAGATCCCACCGATGTATGCGGCCATTAAGGTCAAGGGACGCAAGCTCTATGAGCTTGCACGTCAGGGAAAAGAGATACCGCGCGAACCTCGTGTTGTCACGATCCACGCCATTGACATCGTTGATTGGCAGCCACCGGACCTGACACTGGATGTTGCCTGTTCATCTGGAACCTACATTCGGAGCCTGGCCCACGATCTCGGACAGCAACTCAGTTGCGGCGGACATATTCGAGAGCTGCGGCGCCTGGTCAGCGGGCCCTTCGCAATCGTGCAGGCACGGCCACTGGCAGAGCTCGAGGAGTTGTATGCAGTGGGCGGCCTGGCAGAGGCGCTGCTGCCCCCCCAGACAACACTCAGGGGGATGCCTACCGCCATCGTGACGCCCGAGCAAGAGCGAGCACTTCGCTATGGGCAAGAGATTGACATACAGGCCAGTAATGCCGTGGAATCCATCCAAGCCCACGATCAGCAGGGCAACCTAATCGCGGTGCTGACCAGAGTATCGGATGCGCAGTACCGACCGACTCTGGTCTTGCCGCCCTCTGACGGATAGTGTCACCAGCACACACCACAAAATGGTATCGAATATGCTAGATCCCTACACCAAGAAAACGGTTGATCTCCACTACGCCGGGACAACGCTGCACTTTGCTGTGGCCCAGAGTCTCTTTAGCAGTCACCAGGTCGACGTTGGCACACATCATCTGCTCAAGAGCCTGGTTGACATCGACCTGAGTCATGCTCGGAAGATCCTGGACCTTGGCTGCGGATACGGCCCACTGGGGCTCGCACTGGCGCAAGTGGCCCCCGAGAGTGAGATTCATCTCGTGGACCGCGATGCGCTGGCCGTGGCATTCGCCCGGCATAACGGCATCCTCAACGAGATCCCCAACGTCAGGGCATACGGCAGCCTGGGCTACGACGATGTGATAGAAGAGGACTTTGATGTAGTCGTGTCCAATATCCCCGGCAAGGCCGGAAAGTCTGTGATCCGCTCTCTGCTCCTCAGGGCAGAACGCGTTGTGTCGACAGACGGGCTGATCGCAGTTGTCGTGGTCTCGCCGCTTGAGGAACTGGTCGAAAAGACGCTGTCAAGTCCCGGTATTGAGATACTCCTGCACCGGACCACAGCGGCGCACGCCGTCTTCCACTACCGTTTCACAGGTGAACAAGATGCGTCGGATATACCCTCAAGTTGGGCTGACGGACTCTACGATCGCGCGACCATCACATTCACCCTGGATAGAACCGTGCTAGCATTACGGACGATGCGCGGGCTCGCGGAATTTGACACGTTGAGTTACGCAACCATTCTGGCCTACAAAGCACTTCAGGATCCCATCCTGCACGGTCTTGACGATGCCGGTGTCGACAGGCTCTGCATCTTCAACCCCGGGCAGGGCATCCTTCCCGTCTTGCTTTGGCGGCGGTTCGCCCCTCAGCAGCTGGATCTGGTGGGGAGAGACCTGCTCGCCCTGCGCACGTCCAGACAGAATCTGATCGACAATGGCTGTTCGCAAGATGCCATTAAGCTGCATCACGAGACCTCGTTCGTGCCGGAGAACAGCCATCCGACCCTGGTGGTTGGAAGGCTCAGGCATGACGAGGGGCCCGATGCGGTGGAGCACGCGCTGGTCACCGCGGCCACCCATCTGGAGCAGGGCGATCGGATCCTGGTAATCGGTGGGTCGACACCGATCACCCGTCTCATCAAGTCGAAACCCGTCGGCCGGCAACTGCGAACCCTGAAACGCAAGCGAGGCAAAGGCAACAGCACAGCCCTGTTTGTGCGGAAGTGAGACCTATCTAGAGCTGGAGACTATGTGGATCCGAGATGACATCAAGAAACTCGAACTGACCCAACCAAGCGGTGTCACTATTGGAGCCTTCGATGGCGTTCATCTGGGGCACCAAGCCCTGATACGCGGCATGGTGATAGCTGCTCACTCACGGGGGTTACTACCGCTGGTGATCACGTTTGATCCCTTGCCGGGGCAGGTTCTCCAGCCTGACAGCTACTGGCTGCTCTCAACACTTGAAGAACGTCTGACGCTCTTCGAATCCCTGGGTGTCGAGGGGCTTATCGTCCTCCCTTTCAACAGCGCTCTGACGCAGACATCGGCGGGAGACTTCATCCAGGGTCTTCTGGACCACGCCAGGCTGGGCGGCCTGTGGGTTGGCCCGGACTTCAAACTGGGCCGGGGCCAGGAAGGAAATGTGGATTACCTACGACGCGCCGGCCAGCGCTTCGGCTTTGGCGTACACGTCTTCGAGGGCACCGTCCGCTGGGAGGGCAAGCCGGTGAGCAGCAGCCGCATTCGCAGGGCGCTGAGTGAGGGGAACATCCACGAAGCCAACGGCTGTCTCGGGTATCCCTTCCACCTCTGTGGGAAGATCGTGCACGGCTACAGACGCGGGCGCGCCCTGGGCTTTCCGACAGCTAACCTGGGCCTACCAAGCACCCGGTTGCTGCCGGCAGACGGCGTCTATATCTGCCAAGCATATTTGGAATCCGGCACATTCGACGCCCTCACCAATGTCGGGACGCGCCCGACTTTCCACAACGGCACGCGAACCGTGGAAGCTTATTTGCTCGACTTCTCGGCGGACATCTACGGGGAACCCATGCGGCTCGACTTCTTGGAGCGGCTGCGGCCCGAGAGAAGGTTCGACTCAGTGGATGATTTGATCCACCAGATGACCGAGGACGAAACCACTGCGCGTCGCTGGATGAGGCAACCGGAGCAGTCCATCCGGACACGTCACCCCGTCTGCCCGAAGGCCCGCTAGCCCTCGACCACGGCAGCAGCCACACCTTATCCACCGGGCTTGGAATACCCTGAGCTCAGTCGTTCGCGAGATGGATGATCATACGAGATCTACGATCTCGGCAGATCATAGACTTCACGACGGCGCCATCCGGACTCAGCCGCAATCTCGCGGGCGGCCTGCGACCGGCTCACTCCCTCAGCCATACGCGTCGCCAGCGCCTCGCATACCCGTGCCTCGCGCCAACGCTCCGACTCTCCCGAAGCACCAGCTACCACCAAGGTGAACTCCCCCCGCGGTGGGTTCTCGGCGATCCAGCTCAATGCGTCGCTGATACGCCCACGCCAGACCTCTTCATACATCTTGGTCAGTTCACGACACAGCGCGACATCACGGTCCCCCAACGTCTTCAGCATCGCCACAAGAGTCTGCTGCAAGCGATGCGGGGCTTCATAGAAGATCAACGTCGCCGTAATTCCGACCAGGCCCTCAAACAACTGCTCGGGATGTTTGCGCGGCGGGAATCCCAAAAACATGAACTGGTCGGTGGGCAAGCCGGAGATCACCAAAGCAGCGGTGTGTGCCGAAGGACCGGGTACAGCCACGACCGGATAGCCACATTCGATGGCTTCGCGCACCAGTGGATAGCCCGGGTCGGATATGCTGGGCATGCCAGCATTGGAGATCAAGGCCACATCACCTTCAGCCAGGGCGTCCAGGATCTCGCGGACCTTGCCGCGCTCATTAGCCTCAAAGAATGATGTGAGCGGGGCTGAGATATCGTAATGGCGCAGCAGAACACCCGCCTTACGAGTGTCCTCAGCAGCAATCAGCTGCACTTCTTTGAGCACCCGCAAGGCCCGTAACGTGACATCCTCGAGGTTCCCAATGGGAGTACCTACGATGTAGAGCGTCGGCATTAGTGATTCTTCACAAACACAATCCGTGCCAAAGACCGAGAGCAATAGCCCTCGAAATTGAGCACAATCTCCCTGGATACGGGCGGATGATTGGGATCATACTTCGCATGAATCTGGACCCGGAAGACGCCACGGACCTCCTTCGGGGAGTTGTCGAAGAACTGCTCCCACCCCGAATCACCATACAGCTGCTTGTCACCTGAGGTGACCACCATGTCGATCCCGCCGCCCCAGACATGGATCGGGTATCCCACCAGCGCATTCCCATCGATATCCTCCACCGTGCCGGCTACCCCCATCCAGGCACAACCATAGTACGGGGTCTCGTAGGTAACATCATACGTAAAGGGATACGGAGAGCGTGTGACGCGTGGCGTCGGTGTCGCTGTAGGGGCCTTTGTCGGCGGCGGTGTGGTGGGCTCAGGCGTCGGCGTGACCGTCGGCGTGAAGCTCGCCGGCGGCGTAGGGGTGACCGTTGGCGTGACCGTCGGCGTCCACGTCGATGCCGGCCCATCTGTAGCGATAGGAGTTGCAGTCGTCGTAGCCACCAAAACCATCTCTGGCTCAGGCGGGAAAGGATTGAAGGGCAAGTATGGATTGATGGCGATCGAGATGAAGCACGCAAGCGTGATGACCGTCAACCCCAACATCACTAGGCTCAACAGATTGAAGATACCTTCCCGCTGCCCCATGGTCTCCTCCTAGGATTCAGGAACTACAAAGATCTGAATGTCTGCAGAGGACTTTAGACCGTCCAGCCAAACGCGTACGGCCTGATCCCGCAGCAGACGTAGGTTCTCAGGATCAACTTCGCGGTCCGGAACACGCTCCACAACCTGCACTATGTGGAAACCCAAGTCACTCGGTACGACATCGCTCAACTGTCCAGGTTGCAGCGCAAGAGCTGCGGCCTCGACTTCCTTGGAGGTCAACACCCCGGCCGGGAAAAAGCCCAGATCGCCGCCGACATCACGGGTGCTGATATCCTGGGAATACATACGCGCCAATGAAGCGAAGTCACCGCCGGCCTGCAGCTGACTCAGAATCAGACGGGCTTCTTCCTCAGTAGCCACAACAATGTGACGGGCGTGTACGTGCTCCGCGCGTGCCTGGACAGATTCTGCGACGCGATTGGCCATCTGCGTGGCCAACATATCACCGCGGAGTCGCTCCCGCATCTCCTCCACCGTCATGTCTTCCTGGACCAACCACGCATCAAAGGCCTCATCGCCGATATCAGCACGCAGCCCGGCAATCGTGGCGTCGACATCAGCATCACTCACAACGAGGCCCACTGCAGTCGCCGCATCCTCGATCAGCATCTGCTCCACCATCAGATCCAACACCCATTGCCGCCCCTGAGCCAACGCGCTCTGTCCTTCGGGCGTACTGGGATCCTGCCCCGCCGCAACCATAGAAGCCTCATAGCGCGCAACTTGACGTTCATACTCCTCCAGCAGAATCTGCTCGCCGTTGACCACAGCGGCCAAAGGTTCCGAGGTGTTTGTCGGAGCAGGGACTGGCGTCGCTGTTGGTTCAGGCGGAGTGGCCTCAGGTTGTGATGTCGCCGTCAGTAGCGCCTGCGCAGGGGTTGGGGAGGTCGAATCACAAGCGGTGACCGCGACCAAGAATCCAACTAGCGCCAATGCCAGCAGCTTTGAATGTTTCATGAATTTCCTCCCAAGTAGGGTATCTTCCCATCTCATTATAGTATTGGGAGCAGTTTACGCAATACTAACCATCCAAGGTGCACTCCATCTTCAGAGCAGGAACTGAATAGAAACCTGCACAACCGGTAGGCCGATCGCCGCTTTGGCCTGGTAGCGCCCTTCATCCGATTCAGCCTTGACCCATACAGCGTTCAATTCTACAATCGCATAGACCTGTAATGCCAGGCACCCAAGGTCATCGAGACACTCGATACTTGGTGACCGGAGCAGCCGCCGCCAGCAGGAGTCCGGTCAGACGCGCGATGCTCACATCAGGAGGCCCAATATCATAACGCACACACATCCGCACATCAGGCCGATCAATCCTCGACGCGATATGCCTGCTGTGCTGGACCTTATCGAAATCGGATTTTGGGCCGAACTGGATCCACGGGGCTGGAAGATGCTGCGTCAGATGCGCCAGATTGCCCGGTCCAACACACTCAGCCGTGCGGTCTACAGCACTGGTCTTGACACGGTTGGATTCGTATGGGTGGAGGATGCTCAAGTCATAGGCAACCTCTCCTTGCGTCACGCCCAACCTCGCAGCCATCGCGGTCGAATGATCGGCAATGTCGTCGTTCACCCCGACTGGCGCGGGCACGGGATTGGGCGAGCCTTGATGGAGCGGGCCATTCAGACTGCGCAGGAAAAGGACGCGCGGTGGATAGGGCTCGAGGTCCGCGGCAGCAACAGGGTCGCCTGCCAACTCTACGAACACCTCGGCTTCCGACCGGTTGGTAGAACCGAGCATCTGCTGAGGCCTGACGGCATAGACTGGCCCCAGCCCCCCCAGCCAGTCCTGGCATGGCGCCGTTCAAGGCCCCAAGATGATACGCAGTGGAAACGCTT
Source organism: Anaerolineae bacterium (assembly GCA_021159805.1). GTDB lineage: Bacteria > Chloroflexota > Anaerolineae > B4-G1 > SLSP01 > PWVB01. The sequence goes on along the minus strand of JAGHDT010000035.1, from coordinate 566 downwards.
GGCTGCCGCTATGTACGGGTATGACCAGCGGTTGGTGCTGGAGATCGCGGCGCAGCCCTTCCAGTTCGGCGGACTTGAGCACAACCTCAGCCTGTGGCTGGGTCACCAGAGAGAGCAAGCATTCCTACACGGGGATGACGCCGGCGTCGCGACTATGGCCATCCATCTCAAGACAGATCGCCGCTTCCGATTCCACGTCTGGGAGCTACTCACAGCCCCTGAACTGGACGACTACGATGCGCAAGAGATTGTGAATCAGTGTCTGGACCGGATGAAGCGGTTTTCGCCCTGGCCGGCTATCGCGATGATCCCAGAGCAGTCGCCACTTGTTCCTCGTCTGACAGCGATCGGATTCGAACGTCACCGCACGTTGCAGCAGATGATCCTCGAGTTCTAGTCCGTCCGCTTATCGCCGCAGATATCAACCTGGAGATCGAGATCCAGGCTCACAACATCGCCCAGTCCGAATAAGCGGTCAGCGAACACAAAGCGCATCTTTGCGTTCCTGGCAGCCCCGGCATCTGCATCGGAATCGCCCACGAAGAGCGCTTGGCACTCGGATATCC
>JAGHDT010000325.1 GCA_021159805.1 Anaerolineae bacterium | reverse complement strand
GATAGAGACCCATCACCACCCAAGGCATACTGCCGGCCAGTCCCTGCAGAATCGCAACCCAAATGGTGGGGATAGCCAGAACTTTGGGCATATCGGAGAACTCAGCGCGGTACTTGTTGGCCTCCTCCTCAGTGATCTTGCCCTGGAGTTCGGGTTCCGCACTGCCGCGAACGGGCTCCTTGACCAAGAGGGCGACCAGCACGCCGGAGACGACGCTGAATCCACCCAACACAAAGAAGCCCCAGCGCCACAGGGCCGGCGTCGCCAGCATTCCCAGGCCCAGCGTGCCGATGACAATGCCCAGCACACCGATGGCTTCAAGGATGCCCAACGCGCGTCCACGCCGGTTAGGGGGAAACGTATCCGACATCAGGGAAAACGTCGCGGGCATCAGGCAGCCCAATCCAATGCCGGAGATAGCCCGGATCACCAACAGTTGCCCGAAGTTCTGCGTGAGCCCGCATGCCAGGGTCCAGATACCCCAGATGCCGGTGCCGAAGATAACAACCTGCTTCCGCGACAACCGGTCGGCGGCGAATCCCCAGAAAGGCGCACTGATCGACTGGAGGATATTGCGAATCGTACCGATTATGCCGAGGGCCGTATAGTCAAGCCCCCACAACGCCCTGATCGTGGGAAAGAGCACGGACAGGGCCTGCCCCTCGCCCTGATCGATGAAATAACCAAAGGCCAACGCAACAAGAGTCCAGATCCGGGATCGCTTGGTCGGTTCGGTTTGGATCGCCATAGTTCCTCGTCACAGGTAGGCCGATCGATGGCAATTTATGCCACAGGCAAGGTGCTGATTCTACGGCTATTTCACCACGATACTGACCAACTTACCTCGCGGTACGATAACCTTCACAACTTGCTTACCTTCCAGATGACGCTGCACGTTTTCGTCCGCGAGAGCGGCCATCTTGATGGCCTCCTCATCGGCATCCGCACTGATCGTTACGCGACCACGCACGCGGCCGTTGACCTGCACAGGGACCTCGATCATCTCCTCCACCAGCATCGCCGCGTCCCAGGTCGGCCACGGCTGCGTGTGGACACTATACGGCTTACCCAGGTGTGCCCAGAGTTCCTCAGCTATGTGCGGCATCACCGGCGCCAACATCAGCAGCAGTGCGGTAATGGCCTCATCCCAGACCTCAGTGGACCAAAGGGCCGGCTTGGCCCGGCTCAGAGCATTTGTCAGCTCCATCAGGCGCGCAATGACGGTGTTGAAGCTAAAGCTCTCCATATCCGCCGTCACACTCTTGATAGCGTAGTGCACGGCTCGCAACAGCTCGCGTGGTGCACCGTCACCTGCCGCCTCCGGTGCACGGGGCTCTTCGGTGATGATGTTCCAGATCCGGTTGATCCAGCGGATCACACCCTCCATGCCCTGGCCATTCCACGGGCCACCTTGTTCCCAGCGCCAACCGAACATCAGATAAGCACGCACTGTGTCCGCACCATACTTGGCAACCAGATCATCCGGCGCCACGACATTCTTCTTGCTCTTGGACATCTTCTCGACGTCCAGGTGATATAGAATATCGGTGATAGCTCCCTGACCCTCCTTGCCGGGTATGTCAACCGCCAGACCCTCATCCACCAGCACCACGACCAGCGCACCATCCGAGGAAACGCGGACCTTCAGGCTGACATCGTCACGATCCATCAACTCACCGCAGACGCGGGTGTCACTGCTCACAGGATCAGGCCAGCTCTTCTCATCCACAAAGCTATAAACAGTCAAGCTCTCCGCACGGAAGGCCGAACCCTCCCGGGTCCCCTTGACATCAACGCAGTCGCCGCACCGCGGCTCGCCCAGGATAATGCCCTGGTTGCGACACTGCAGCATCGGCTCGTCAAAGTTCACCAGACCGGCATCGCGCATCACCTTGGTAAAAAAGCGTGTGTAGAGCAAGTGCATCACGGCGTGCTCCGCGCCACCGGTGTAGGTGTCAACCGGAGCCCAGTACGCCATCTCCTCCGGGTCGATCGGCGTCGCATCACCGGTCACCGATTCACCTTCGCGGTAGTAGGGACTCAAGTAAGCGTATTGGTACCACGATGAGCAGACGAAAGTGTCCATCGTATCAGTCTCGCGTGTCGCCGGGCCACCGCACCTGGGGCAGGTCGTGTTCAGGAAGCCCTCGTGGTACTTGAGCGGGCTCTCACCTGTGGGACGGAAGTCGACATCATCCGGCAACAGCACGGGCAGATCCTCATAGGGGACAGGGACCGCGCCACACGTATCGCAATAGATGATGGGGATCGGAATTCCCCAGTATCGCTGGCGGCTGATCAACCAGTCGCGCAGCCGATAGTTGACAGCGGCCTTGCCAATGCCTCTTTCAGCCAACCATTCGGTCACCTTCTCCTTGGCAGGATACGGCGCCGGGGTGCCATCGAAAGGGCCGGAGTTGATCATGTTCCCTTCGCCCGGATAGGCGTGAGGCAAAGGCAGCGGGCGGCCATCCTCGATCCACTCCGCAACCTCGATGACGACGGGGATATCCAGAGCGAACTTGCTCGCGAACTTGAAGTCGCGCTCATCGTGCGCGGCAACACCCATAATCGCGCCGGTGCCATAGCCCATCATCACATAGTCAGCGACCCAGATCGGGATGCGGGCATCATTGACAGGGTTGATCGCGTACGCACCGGTGAAGATACCCGTCTTCTCCTTGTCGGTGCTCAGGCGCTCGATCTCAGTCTGCCGGCTCGCCTGGATCTGGTATGCGTGCACCTCTTCATGGTGCTCGGGCTTGGTGATCACATGGACCAGCGGATGCTCCGGGGCCAGGACCATAAAAGTAGACCCCCAGAGCGTGTCCGGGCGGGTCGTGAAGACTACCAAATCGCCCATTGCCGGATCGACATCGTCCGGCAGATCCTCGGGCGCGATCTTAAAGACGACGCTGGCACCCTCGCTGCGCCCGATCCAGTTGGTCTGCAGCAGGCGAATGCGGTCGGGCCAATCGATCTTGGAGAAATCAAGCAGCTCGTCGGCGTAGTTCGTGATCTTCCAGAACCACTGCTTCAGATCTTTTTTGACAACCTGTGCGCCGCACCGCTCGCAAATACGCTCGTCGCCGATCACCTGCTCTCGCGCCAGCGTCGTCTTGCAGGACGGGCAGTAATCCACGGGCGCCTGTTTGCGATAGACTAATCCCATCTCATAGAACTTGAGGAAAAACCACTCACTCCAACGATAGTAACCGGGGAGACACGAAATAGCTTCCCGATCCCAGTCAAACATCGCGCCCATAGAACGGAGTTGCTGACGCTCCCGGTCGATATTCCTCAACGTCCACCCCTTTGGGTGGACCCCGCGCTGGATCGCAGCATTCTCTGCTGGTAGGCCAAAGGCGTCGAACCCCATTGGGAAGAGCACATTGTTTCCCTGCATTCTCTTGAAACGGGCCCGAGCGTCACTGGGTGCCATAGCGTACCAGTGGCCGATGTGAATGTCACCGCTGGGGTAAGGAAGCATCGTAAGGGCATAGAATTTGGGTTTGTCGTGATCGATGACAGCCTTGTACAGCTTGTCATCCTCCCACCTCTTCTGCCACTTAGGCTCGATCTCCCGCGGATTATATTCAGGCATGGCTATTCCTCCTTGAAACACGTAGTAGTGCCGAGTATTGTACTCTAGCGAGGTGAAAAAGCCAGACTCACCACCACACGGGCGCGTCCCACAAGTCTGGTGACTTGGAGAAAGGCACCCCGCTATAGCCGCGTCACATATTCAGCGGGGAGAGATTCGACGAGGTAAACACCCTCAGTGGGACTATAGAAGACATGGCCCTCTGCGTGAGCAACGGCAGCATCGACCCTGAGCACCACCGGCGTAGCGGTGAGTCGCAACACCGAACGGCGGGCCTCCGCCGGCAATAAGATCACAGTCGCGTACCGCTCGGGTGACACTCTAGAGAAGAAAACCAGCGATAGTTTCAGGCGTGGCCACGGCTCAGCGCCTGGGCGTCCCCGAGCCGCTTGAGGTATTGCTGGGCAAAGTAGGACTTGCAGGTGTCATCGCTCTTGATAGAACGCCACCAGGATTCATTGTCGGCATACCGGAGGATCGATGGACACACCTGTGGTCAGGGTTGTCTGCGCCATACCTGATAGCTTCCGAATGTCGTCTCCGGCCGGTAGTGCTCCCGGATATAGTCGTCGAGGAATGTCACGCCGCTGCTGATCGAGCTGGCGTTCGGCTCGCGCGATTCCCAGATCTGCATCGTCACGACCCACTGCACATCCTTCTCTGCCAGGTCGTTCACGATGACCTGCTGCACCGGCAGGGTCGTCGCCAGACCCGGATGCAGCTCGGTGTACTTCGTGGGACTGCGCCGATCGATCAGGAAGTACAGCAGCAGATCGTTGACGAAGAGCAGGTCATGCCGCGAATTTCCGATGAAGACATACTCGTCCGGGCGCGTGTTAGCGCGCAAGTAATCAGCCACCCGCTCCTCATCCTGGCTGACCGGGACGCAGCCGGCTCTCGCCAGTTGGCTATAGCACACCATCGGCGAAGTGGGGCCGCGCGCCGCAAGCATGCCGAAATGCGCCACGTAGGGGCCGGTCAGGAAGAGAAACGCCAGACCAGCAAAGCCTATCTTGAACGGGCCGCTCCGCCAGAGCCTCCCCGGGATCCTGCCGATCAGGGCAGTGGCCAGGATCACAGCGCAGATCGTCGTAGGCAGCACGTGCAGGTCGTGATAGCGCGACGTCGCCTTCACAACCAGCCCTAATCCCGCTCCGGTCAAAGCCAGGAAGAGGGCCCCCACGGCAGGGCGACGGTCGGACGGAGGCCCGGGCCGGATAAACAGCCAGCGCAGCGACACTACGATAGCAGCCGCATAGACAGCCAGCGGAAGGTACAGCCGCAGCCAGTCGTTCCATTGCCCGCCGGTGAGTTGCCCGAAATGGGGGATTAGCGGCGGCATCGGCAGATGCCGGACGGAGCGGAACACGGTCGCTGGGAACACCACGAGGTCATCGAAAACAGTCGCGAAACCCGAAGCAAGCAGCAGGTAGACATACAGCGGGAGCGAGACGAGTAGTGCGCCCGCAGCCATAAGCGCCTCGGCCTTCAGCACGCGTGCCGGCCAGGTTGGCCAGGCACCGCCGGCGGGGCTTGGCTTCCGCAGCTCAAACAAGGCCAAGGCCAGGCCGAAACCAAAGGCCCCGTAGCCTCCAAAATCCAGCCGGAGAAGTGCGGCCAAGCCCAACGCCATCCCCGACCGGAACAACCACCGTTTGCGCCCGCCCCTCAGATAGCCCCAGAGAGCCAAAGCAGCCAGCAGGAGCGCGCCGGTCGCGGGGAAAGCCGGATAGGAGTAAAGCGGATGGTGGCGAGCCAGAATGTCACAAATGCATAGGGGAGCAACGCGACCCAGCGCGACGTCACAGTGCGCGATAACAGGTAGACCTCCAGGGTCAGGAGAAACCTGAGCGCCGTGTCGAACAGGCGCGCAACGAGGATGGTGGGTTTCACCAGCGAGAAGAGCCCAGCTAACGCGTAAAAGTACCCCGGCCCGTACATCGTCCAGAAGTCACGGTACGGCACCTCACCGGCGCGAATGCGCTCGGCGTTCGTGAGCACTAACCCTTCATCATACAGGTTTGCAGCCGACTTGATCTGAGTGAACAACAGCAGAAAGCCCAACACAAACAGAAGGTAGAAAAGAATCGCGCGCAAGCGCGCGCGTCTTGACCCGCTCATCATAACCCTTCAGACAAAGGCCTTCCCCTCTCCAACATATCGATAGGGGAGAAAAGAAACTCCCAGGCCGAGAGCCGGGCTCAAGCCGGGGAGGGATTCTTCGGCATCCGCGTCAGTACCCAACTCAACGCTACAGTCACTGCCAGCACCCCGCACGGAACCAGCACGCTCCAGACCGTGAACAGGCCCAGCACCCCAAGATAGATTGCCTGGATCGCCAAGGCCACAAAGAGAACGCCGGACTCGATAGCCGTAACCAGCACCCACCTCCTCAGAAGTTGGCCCTTCTCGACCCCGGTGCGGTAATAGTGCTCAACGCCGACCACCAACAGAACCGACAGCACACCCAAAACGACAATGCTGAATCGGTCAACAGCATTGCGG
>JAGHDT010000082.1 GCA_021159805.1 Anaerolineae bacterium | reverse complement strand
CCTGATCTCCTGCCGCCGGTAGGCCGGGAAGAAGATCTCGTCCAGTCCGAAGCTTAGCCAGGTGATAATCTCGACGGCAATGTAGAGTGTGTAGAAAATGAGCAGGACGGCAATGCGTTTGGGGGTCAGCCTTGCCAAAGTGTTCTTAGCCCTGAAGAAGGCCAGGTAGGTGATGCTCAGGACACGTCGGAAGCTATAGCTCACTGGTTTTCCTTCACGAGTGGTCGCTGCCGGGCGCCACTACAGTATCCGGCATGAGCCACTGGCGGATGACGGATCCTCGTCGACAGAATCTCTCATACGATTATAGCACGCTTCCGGCTCAGGATTCTGGAGAGATTGTTGAGGTTTTGGTCAACGGACCTATACTGCTGTGGGCCAAATCTGTGCGCGAATCCAGGAGGCACTATGGTAGCACGGCGAGACGCGTTCTTCGGCATTCACTTTGATCTGCACGCGGGTGTGAATGATACTGAGCTCGGAGCTGACGTGACCGAGGAGATGATCACATCTCTCATTCAGCGGGTCCGTCCGGACTATATTCAGCAGGACTGCAAAGGGCATCCTGGGTATACGAGCTATCCGACCCAGGTGGGATGGGCGTCCCCGGGAATCGTCAGGGATGCGCTCGCGATTTGGCGTGAGGTGACCAAGCGTCACAGGGTGCGGCTCTTTATCCATTACTCCGGGGTCATCGACCACCGCGCTGTCGAGGTCCATCCGGAGTGGGCTGCGCGAACGGTGGACGGAGAGATAGCGCCGAACGGGGCCACCAGTACGTTTGGCCCCTATGTGGACCAGCTCCTGATTCCCCAACTGAAGGAAGTCCTGAGCACCTATAGCCTGGATGGTGCGTGGATCGACGGCGAATGCTGGGGCACGGAGGTCGACTATAGCCCGATGGCACTTGCGGCCTGGCAGAAGGCGACCGGATGCGAGGACGCCCCGCTCTCGCCGGACGAGCCCCACTGGCACGAGTGGCTGGAGTTCCAGCGGCGGCAGTTCGAGCGGTATCTGACGCACTATCTGGATGAACTCCACGCCTCTATGCCGGATGTGGAGATCACCAGCAATTGGATGTACACGGGGTTTGTGCCGCGCCCTGTTCGGGCCCCGATCGATTTCATCTCGGGCGATTTCAGCGCTCAGGATTCTGTGAACACAGCTCGCTTCGAGGCGCGGTATATCGCTAGCACCGGGTTGCCTTGGGACTTGATGGCGTGGGGATTCTCGTGGTGGGGAGATGGAACAACGCGCCACAGGACGCATAAGCCGGCGGTGCAATTGCAGCAGGAAGCCGCCGTTGTGCTTTCGCAGGGCGGAGGATTTCAGGTATACTATCCACCAACCCGTGCGGGATGGTTCGATCCGCATCTCGTTGACGTAGTCGGTGAGGTCGCTGACTTCTGCCGCGAGCGGCAAGCCGTATCGCACAAGACCGAGAGCGTACCGCAGGTAGCCCTGCTTCTGTCCAGTGTGGCATTCTATGACAAGACTCCGAGCGTGCTGCGCGCCTACAACGGCGAGCACAACGCGCTTGAAGGGGCATTACACGCTCTATTGGAATGTGGGTACTCGGTAGACGTGGTGGCGGAGCACCAGATAGCTGGACAACTCGACGACTATCCGGTGATCGTGCTGCCCGAGGTGCACAGACTGGCACCGGATTTCCGGGCGTCGTTGGTGGACTATGTCCACCGGGGCGGCAGCTTGCTGCTTATCGGTGCTGAGACAGCACAGCTCTTTGGCGAGGAGCTCGGGGTGACCCTGATCGGGGAACCGGTTCTGTGTCATGATTATCTCGATGTCGGCATGCCGATGGGCATGTGCGAGGGAATCTGGCAGGAAATCGAGCCGGTGACGGCACGGGTGTTGGGACGGCGATATCCAACCTTTGATCCAAGAAAGCACGGCCGGCCGGCTGCGACGGTGAATGATCTCGGGAAGGGCCATATCGGCGCAGTCTACGGCCCCCTTGGCACGGTACACCTCAAGGTCCATACGCCACAGATTCGGGACTTCCTACGGGCCATGATGGCAGATCTGTTCCCCGAACCTATGGTTGAGCTTGCAGGACCTCCTTGCATCGATATGTCCGTTCGCCGCAAGGGGGATCGGCTGTTGATCCATCTGGCAAATACAGCCGGGATGCAGGTTGCGTCGGCCTACACGATCCTGGACTGGGTGCCACCGGTGGGGCCGCTGACGCTTCGCATCAGGATGGATGCCCCACCTGCTGCTGTGTCACAAGTGCCCGCTGGCGCGGTGGAGCACGCGTGGCAAGACGGTGTGCTCACGGTGCAGCTCCCCAAGCTAGAGATTCATGCGGTAGTGGTTATCGATTGACGTTGTCCGACGCAGTTCACTGAAGTACAGTTCACGCCATTTGAGGAGGTTGCTTATGCTGGTTGGGATCTCACCTCTGCTTAGTCCGGAGCTACTGAGTGTACTGTATCGCATGGGGCACGGTGACGAGATTGTGTTGGCAGATGCCCATTTCCCCGGCGAGACTTACAATGACTGTGTGATCCGCGCCGATGGTCTGGGGGTCGCTGACTTGCTTGACGCTATCCTGCCGCTCTTGGTACTGGATAGCTATGCGGACAGCCCGGTGGTGATGATGGACGCTGTGCCCGGTGATGAACTTGACCCTGCGGTGGAGAATAGCTACCGGGCTGCGATTGATCGGCACTGGCCCAACACGCCGGCCATTGCTCGTGTTGAGCGCTTCGCTTTCTACGAGCGCGCCAAGGGCGCGTTTGCGATTATTATGACCGGTGAGACTGCGAAGTACGGCAATATCGTTCTCAAGAAGGGCGTCACTCCTGTTGAATAGTCAGATCGTACGCGAAGGTGCAGGGAGAGGGGATATGCCCTTGAGCTCAGACTCCTCTGTCATTGGGGCCATCGCACTTGGAGTGAGGTGACACGTTGCCTGTCATTCCGATCACCGCCATCGCGCGCGAGCCGCGCGGTTCAGGCTGCAATGGCCCGCAAGTATGTGTCATCCCTCACTATCGCGATGTGTTAGGCAGTTGCATACTTGACCCGTTCGGGATGACAGCTGAGTTTGAGGCTTCGGGCAGATGCGATAGCCCTGGGCCTGATGGCTTGATCCTCAAGTGCAATGTGCTAAAAT
>JAGHDT010000517.1 GCA_021159805.1 Anaerolineae bacterium | reverse complement strand
CTGGTATAAACATGAGTAGCGCTTCGGGGTATAGTTGAGGTTAGGACACACTAACCGCCAAAGGAGGCTACTCATGCAATCCCATAGTACCATGGAACCGCTGTACATAGCAATTGATGTCGGAAAGAACGTGCACTGCTATGCGGCCTATGCCGGGTCAAGCCTGGCTCTCCTCGTCTCCCCCCAGACTGTGCGCACCTATCGTCCAGGATATGAGCGCTTCAAGACGTGGCTCACAGAACTGGTCGATTCGCGGCGCTACGCGGCCATCATGGTAGGGTTGGAGCCGACGGGTGTCTACCATGAGGCCTGGGCCTACGCGCTCCAGCGCGATTTTGGTAACACAGTCGTGTTGCAGTTGGTCAATCCTTTCCGCACCAAGCAGAAGCGTAAGCAGCTGAATAATCGTGCCGAACGCAAGACCGACCCCGTCGATGCCGTGTCATTGGCCCACTGCCTGCGAGATGACATAGGACGCCGGCTCTGCTTTCCTTCAGAGAATCTGCAGTCCCTTGATCTGTGGTGCCGGCGCTATGATGTGCTCAGACACGATCGGCAGCATCTGACCAATCGTGTGCGCAGCCAGTTGGATCGTCTCTGGCCCGGCGCTTTGGTGGATGTGGCAGCCTTCAAGCGGGCGCATCCGCACCTACAGCCGCCGGATCCCCTCGTCCGCACCCAACCTCTGCAGCGCAAGTTAGTGCAAGCGCTGCTGCATATCGATCCCAATCCTTACACGTGGCGCGCGCTGTCAGCCCAGCAGATCCAAACGACTCTACGCGAGGACGGCTGGCGATGTGGTGCCAAGACCGCGCAGCACGTGTTGCGTGTCGCTCAGGAGGCGCTCCTGCCGCCGCCCAGTAGGGCGCAGCTCCTGGCTGAACTTCTTAGTGCTGATTTTCGCCGCTATCAGCAGCTCTGTGAAGAGATGACTGAGTTACGCAGCCGCGCCACGGCGCTGGTGCGGATCACCCCTGGCTCGGTGGTCGCCACGGTCCCGGGCATCAGCGAGTTCCAGGCTGCCCAATACGCCGGGTTGGTAGCGGATGCGGGCCGCTTCGACCACGCTGATCAGGTGTGGGCGTTGGTCGGCTTTGACACCATCCAGGATGACAGTGGCGATCGGCGCCGCCGCGGCAAGATCACCAAGCGCGGGCACCCCTATGGTCGGGCGGTGCTCTTCCAGATGGGCCTCTCCGCAAGCATGGCTTGTCCAGCTATTGGTCGAGCCAAACAGCGTGCCTTGCAGCGCGGTAAGAGCAAGCTGGTAGCCACCATCCACGCCGCCCACAAGACCAATCGCATCTGCTTCCACTTGTACAAACGCGGTGTGGCCTTCGATCCCAACAAATCTCGCTAAGCCACTGAGAACCACGCTGTGCGTCAGCGCACTGCTCTAGCATATTGTGTTCGCCCTTGACGCTGTAGGGCTCCATTCTGCACACCCTATGTAGACGTCGTTTCGTAGCTTAATAGCGAGCCCACGACACGTCACGTTCTCCAAGTCGCAGTAGATGATGACGCTTGACGTCGCACTCTCGTCGACCAGGTTGACTGTGCTCGGTTGTGGTATGTGCTCCCACGCAGGCGCGTTCTCAGACGCTTCTCAAACTCGCTCACGGCGCTTCTCTCCTCCACAGCGCTGTTCTGTTCGCGCGCCACTCCATGCTATACTTGACTTGTTAAGAAGATGCTACGAAGAGCAGAGGGAGGTCTATGCCCGCAAGGGTGTAGCCGTGGGGTGTTTCAGTGTGATCAGTGGTGTCAGCGGTTCTGCGATTCAGTGTTTTGTAGCGTGCCAGACGCGGAAGCGGTTGTTCTCGTAGGCCGTGCCGGCGTTGCCGAAGTGTTGTTTGAGCCAGCGTCCGTAGTCGAGGTGGAGATTGGCGACGAGGGTGATGCTGCCACCGGGTTTGAGGACTCTGGCGGCCTCGCGCACGAAGAGCTGGGAGACCTCGAAGCTGACGTCGTGGCCCTTGTGGAATGGGGGGTTGGTGACGACGGTGTCGATGGTGGCGTCGCCAATGGCTGCGGCGCCACAGCAGAGATGGACCGTGGCGGATGGGTAGCCATTGGCTGCCAGCGTGCGCTGCGCGGACGCGACCGCGCGGGCCGAAACGTCGGCGGCGATGACGTCTGCCCCCTGGCGAGCCGCCGCGAGCGCGACCAAGCCGGTGCCACAGCCCAGATCCAGGACACGCGTCCCCGGGACGATCTGCATGGCGGTGATGAGCGCAGCGGCTCCGTCGTCCAGTCGATCCGGGGCGAAGGCCCCGGCACAGGCCACGAGTTCGGTCTGCACGCCGTCGACGACAATGGGGTGGGCGGTGAAGACCACCTGCGGCGGCGATATGGCAGCGGCGGGACGGGTCGCCATCGCGGCGTGATAGCCGCCCTTGCGCGACACGACGCCGGCCCGACCGTAGATCCGTGCGGCATCGTGAACGGCGCTCTTGATGCCCTCGTTCTTGGCGCCGACGAAGATGAGTCGCCCGCCAGGGCGCAGGAGAGCGCCCGACAGTTGGAGCAGCTCTTGCTGGAGCTTGCGACCGCGCGGTAGGTGCAGGAGGGCCAGGTCGCAGGTCTCGGCAGCCGAAGCGGCTGCTTGCCAATCCGGGTGGCTGGCGATGCCCGCCAGGCGGTTGCGGCTCAGCGTGGCGGAGAGCGAGGCGGCCTCGGCGATGCTGTCGACAAAGTGCCGGACCGTGGCGCCTGATCGCGCAGCCCAGAGGGCAGTGGGGACGGAACCCGGGCCCAGTACGGCGACCTGGCCCGGCGCGATCGTGCGCACAGCGGCGAAGAGCGCGCTGTGTGCGGGGCTCAAGCTGCCTACGCCCGGCAGGCGGGCGAGCGTGAACGGTCCGTCGGGCAGGGCCTCCTCTTTGATGGTGAGCCACTGGGTCGGTACGTGTTGTGTGTGCATGGGTCTCCTCGATTGAGAGAGCATCATACGATCCCTTCTCTGGGCCTAAGGGCTTTCGTCCCGAGTCTGCGAGGGCGAGGCCTTAGGGCCTTCATTGTGTCGTGTCTTCATGTGCGTGATGTGCGCGCAGAAGCGTATCAATCTCGGTATCGTGCCGGGCAATACTCAGCGCTTGTGCCTGCAGGAAGGATCGACGCATAGGAGTCTTCGCGGTTTTGGGAAGGCCCCAGAAGCCCTGCTAGGGATTGGGCGAAGGGCTCTAAGCCCTACATCGCGCTCGGGTCTCGATGTGGGAACCAGTCGCCGAATCGACCCTACGCCCAGTGCCCACTTCGCCTTTTTATGCTATATTTATAGGACATATTAAGGGGACCGCAACCGCAAGGTTGTGCCAGGGGAGGTCTGAATGATCGACGTGCAGGAGTTCAGCCGCAAGCTTGTGGCCAATGTGGAACGCGTCATCGTGGGCAAGTCCTCAGCTGTGCAGCTCGCGGTGGTTGGCCTGCTGAGTCGTGGACACTTGCTGATCGAGGATGTGCCTGGTGTGGGGAAGACCATGCTGGCGCGCAGTCTCTCGCGCTCGCTGGACTGTTCGTTCGGGCGCATCCAGTTCACGCCTGATCTGCTGCCCAGCGACGTCACCGGCGTATCGATCTACAACCAGAGCACGCGTGAGTTCGAGTTCAAGCCAGGCCCCATTGTGTCACAGCTGGTGCTGATTGACGAGATCAACCGGGCCACTCCGAAGACGCAGGCAGCGCTCCTTGAGGCGATGGAGGAGCGCCAGATCACAGTAGATGGCACGACGTATCCGCTGCCGGAGCCGTTCATGGTGATGGCGACCCAGAACCCGATCGAGTATGAGGGTACCTACAACCTGCCCGAGGCAGAGTTGGACCGTTTCCTGATGCGCGTCACCCTGGGTTATCCCGGCGTGCGGGACGAGATTGAGGTGCTGGATAGGCAGCAGTACCACCACCCGGTGGAGGATCTGGAACCGGTGACCACAAGTGAGGAGCTTATCGCGGCGCAGGAGCAGATCAAGTCTGTCTTCGTCTCGCCGGCGTTGAAGGAGTACATTGTCAGGTTGGTTCAGAAGACACGCGAGCACGCTGATCTCTACCTGGGCGCCAGCCCACGCGGCAGCCTGGTGCTCTACCGGACGTCCCAGGCCAGGGCGGCGATGATGGGCCGGCTGTATGTGTTGCCTGATGACGTGAAGTTCCTGGTGCCTGTTGTGCTCGCACACCGGCTGATTGTCAGCCCCAGCGCGCGCCTGCGCAATGTCCAGCCCGGCGAGATTCTTGAGGCGATCATGGAACAGCTCCCCGTGCCCGAGCCCGAGCGGGAGCGGGTCTAGAGGTGAACTGTGGCCAGGCGTAGGTTCACAGAGCTCGGGTCAAGGTCCAGAAAACCCGCCAAGATTGAACTGCGTGCCTGGCTTCTGCCGGTGTTGACCGTGGCGGTGATCATCACGCAGATCCTGGAGCCCTATCGGGGGTGGCGTATCCTGGTGGTAGGGCTGGGTGGCGTGTTCATCTTGAGTTGGTTCTGGGCGCTTTCGCTGGCGCGTGGCATTGATCTCACGCGTCAGATGCGTTTCGGGTGGGCACAGGTGGGGGATCGGCTTGTCGAGCGCTTCACCGTGCACAACAGGGGTTGGGCCCCAGCGGTGTGGGCTGAGGTGTTGGACCACTCAACGTTGCCGGACTACGGTGTGAGCCGCGGTACGGGCATCAACGGGCGCGACGTGATTCGCTGGCACACAGAAGCCGTCTGTTTCCGGCGGGGCCTCTTCATACTGGGCCCGACCTCGCTGCGCAGCGGTGATCCCTTCGGCATCTTCTCAGTGGCGCTGGATTTCCCCGTCTCTATGCCCTTGTTGGTGCTGCCGCCCATCGTGCCGCTGCCCAGCATCCGGGTT
>JAGHDT010000174.1 GCA_021159805.1 Anaerolineae bacterium | reverse complement strand
TATAACCCCGGCAAGGGCGGGCTTGAGCGGGCTGACGAGGTCGTGCCGACCGCCATTGACTGGATCGAGCGCAACAGCGACAAGGATAACTGGTTCCTGCACGTCAACGTATGGGACCCGCATACGCCTTACCGCACCCCGATGGAATACGGCAACCCCTTTGAGAATGATCCATTGCCGGCCTGGATGACCGATGAGGTCCGCCAGCGGACGTGGGACAGTTTCGGTCCCCACAGCGCTCAGGAGCCCGGGGGCTATGGTGTCCGGTCGACTGAGAAGTGGCCGCGCGTGCCGGCGCAGATCGACTCTATGACGTCGCTCAAACAGTGGATCGACGGCTATGACACCGGCATCTGGTATGCAGACCTCTGGGTAGGCAAGTTGATGGACGCTCTGGAGGCGGCCGGCATCCTGGATGAGACCGTGATCGTGGTCAGTTCGGACCATTCGGAGGCTCAGGGCGAGTTCGATATTTGGGGCGATCACCAGACGGCTGATCAGTCCGTATGCCGCGTGCCGCTGCTGATCCGCTGGCCAGGTCTGACCGACGGTGGTCGGGTCGATTCGGAGCTGCACTATCACTTCGACTGGGCCGCGACGTTGCTGGAGCTGGCGGGCGGCACCGTTCCCAGTAACTGGGATGGCGTCTCTTACGCTGAGGCCTTCAAGGATGGCGAGGAGTCCGGACGGGATTACCTCGTGCTGAGCCAGGGCGCGTGGTCGGTACAGCGTGGTGTCCGGTTCGATCACGAGTGTGAGTCCTTTATCTGTCTCCGTACGTACCACGATGGCCACAAGAACATGGAGCCGGTGATGCTGTTCAACCTCACGGATGATCCGTATGAACAGGTCAATATCGCCGGCGAGCGCCCTGAGTTGGTGGACAAGGCGATGGGCATGCTGGCCGAGTGGCAGCACGAGATGATGCTTCGCAGTGAGACCAATATCGATCCCTTGATGACGGTACTGAGGGAGGGCGGCCCCTCGCATACGCGTTATCAGCTGCCGGCTTATCTGGCACGGTTGCGCGCTACCGGTCGTGGACATCACGCCGACCGGTTGGCCGAACTGCACCCGGATGAGGTGTAACCCCATCCACTCAGGAGGCAATGTGGACCTAAGACAGTTTCACGGTGCATGGCCGGCATTGGTGACGCCGGCCACGGATGATGGTGGTGTCGACGTGTCGATGCTGGCGCAGTTGACCGAGTATCTAATCGGCAAGGGCGTTGATGGGCTCTACCTCTGCGGTTCTACCGGTGAGGGTGTCTTCCTTTCGGGGCCGGAGCGCCGCCAGGTCGCCGAGACGGTGGTAAAGCAGGTGGCAGGGCGCATCCCGGTTATCGTGCACGTTGGCACGGTGGCCACGCGGCACGCGGTCATGCTGGCACAGCACGCCCAAGAGGTGGGGGCGGATGGCGTGGCCAGCATCCTGCCGCCCTTCCGACGTAGCCCTGAGGAAACGCTCATCCATTACGAGGCCATCGCGGCCTCAGTACCGGGTCTGCCCTTCTACCCGTATCTCTTCGGGGGAGAGACGGACGCGGTGGCGCTGATGCAGGAGCTGCTTTTGAGGATTCCCAACGTCGCCGGTGCCAAGTACACGGGGTCAAATCTCTATGAGCTCCGCGCGATCATCGAGCTGGGCGATCAGGGCTGGACCATCTTCTCCGGGATGGATGAACAGTGTGCGTTCGCGGGAATGGTGGGTTCCCCGGCCAATATCGGCACCACGCTCAATCTGATGCCCGGCGTGTACCGCGAGATCCGTGTTAGTCTCGATGGCGGCGACCTCGGGCGTGCCCGGGACTTGCAGTTGCAGGTCAACCGGGTGACCCGCGTACTCCATCACTATGGCGTCTTTGGGGCGCTCTTTGAGGCGCTGCGTGTGCTGGGGATGGACTGTGGCGAGCCACGGCTCCCCCGTGCGCCGATGTTGGCTGAGCAACGCGCTCAATTCCACGCCGCACTGACTGCTGCCGGCTTCTCGGCCCTCGCTTCCATGTAGCTTTCGCGCCGGCACGACGACTCGACGGCGTTGTGCCGGCCTCACCCCTCGATAGACTCACACTCTGCTTGAGCCTCTGTGTCTCCCTGCAGTCAATACTTGTCCGCTGTGCTGCCCAGAGACTCACACCTCGACAGGCAAAGAGTTGGCGTGGGCATAGGACGAGTTATTGTGAAGAGCTAGACCGGGGTCTCATAGATAGCTGAAGAGCGCCGCTATGGATACTCGCTGGTGCCTGCACGCGGATGCAAACTAACAGTTTGCACTACGCAGAGTTACGCAGAGTTACGCAGAGTTCAGTGTCTCTGTGCCCCTCTGCCATTCCGTCGGCGGAGTATCGGTGAGGGTGCCTGGTAGACGACGGTGCCACCGCCCTGAAGTCGGTTAACCAATGTTTTGCACTATACGCAGTTGGCGAGATCACTTTGACACGGCTTTCCAATGGTGCTATAATGCTTCGGTACCGAAATATTCGGTACCGAATATTTCGGTACCGATGATCTTCGCGTACGAGGAGTTGACTCTTGCCGGGGAGCGGACAGGCTGTGCCGACCGGCACACATCAGCAGAGCGATAGGGGAGGGACTTGATGGCTCAGGAGACGCAGAAGGCCGCACTAGACGTCACCCAGAAGTTCCTTGTGCTGTACCGTCACCTTCGCCGCTACTCTCGGAAGACGCAATGTGAGGGCGTACGTGGCAGGGGCCTCGTCACATTGCGTTATCTCAACGAGGCAGGTCCGCTGACGATCGGTCAGATCTGTGAGTATCTCTTCATCAGTGGCAGCTCTACATCCGAGTTGGTCTCGCGGCTGGAGGAGGCGGGGTACCTGGAGCGACGCCGCTCGACCAAGGACAGCCGGGTGGTCTACGTTGAGCTGACGCCGAAGGGCCGTGAGATCGCCGAGCAACCACCATCCGGTGGCATCCCACTGCTGCGCGAGCGGATTAAGGCGCTGCCTTTTGATCGATTGCAGCTGTTGGATGAGGCTTTCGCGAGCTTGATCGAGATTATGGAGATAGATTCTAATGCCCTCAAGTGACAAACAGAAACAACGCCACGGATCCAAAGCTACCGATATCAAGATCCTCGTGCGCTGCTTCGGATATACAAAGCCACACTGGCGTCTCGCGCTCGTTGGGTACTCGCTCCTCGTCGTCATCAATGTGATCGTGATCATAATCCCGCAGTTGATGCGCGGCATTGTGGATCGGGGCATTGAGCAGCGCGACCTGGAATACTTGACCTGGTCGGTGCTGGCTCTCCTGGGGCTGACAGTGGTGCGGGGCGTGTTGAGCTACTTCCAGGGCAATGCGATTGAGCGGACATCTCAGAATGTAGCCTATGACTTGCGCAACGAGCTGTACCAGAAACTGTCATCGCTCTCGTTCTCCTACCACGATCGCACCGAGGCTGGGCAACTGCTGGCGCGCGCTATGCAGGATGTCGATCGCCTGCGGTTCCTGAACGGTCGTGCCACCATGCGGTTTTTCGAGGGTTCGGTTCTCCTGATTATCACTGTGGTCGTTCTGGCGGCGATGAATGTTCAGCTAGCTCTCCTCTCGTTGCTGTCAATGCCGGTGCTACTCATCCAGGCGTACCGGTACTCCAAGAATATGCGCCCGCTCTGGCGATCGATCCGCAGTCAGGTTTCCTCGATGACCTCATGGGTGGAGCAGAATCTACGCGGTGCACGTATAGTGAAAGGGTTTGCCCAGGAAGAAGCTGAGATCGCGCGATTCAATGAGCAGAACGATACGTGGTTTGAGTTGGCTGCGCAATCGGCATTGGTCCGCGCGGTCAATGACCCTGCTGTGGTCTTCCTCACGAACATCAGTACGATCTTCATCATCTGGTCCGGTGGCCGTCTGGTGATACAGGGCGGGCTGACGATGGGCGAGTTCGTAGCTTTTACCGCATATCTCAGCCAGTTGGCCGGTCGCGTCCGGATGCTGGGGCGGATGGTGCCCTTTGTGACGGAGGCTGCTGCCAGCGGCGAACGCATCTTTGAGATCTTGGATGCAGAATCTGATGTCAAGGAGTCTCCGGATGCCATAGAGCTGCCTGAGGTTGAGGGGCGAGTTCGGTTTGAGGACGTCTCTTTCGCTTACTTCGGGCGCCGGACCGTGTTGGATGGAATCAATCTGGAGGTGGCGCCAGGACAGATTATCGCGCTGCTTGGGGCCACCGGATCGGGCAAGTCCACGATTATCAATCTTATCCCACGTTTCTATGATGTCACCAAGGGACGGGTGACCATCGATGGTCACGATGTTCGCGATCTCACGCTTGAGTCGCTGCGACGGCAGATCGGCATTGTGCTGCAGGAGACGACGCTCTTCGCGGCTTCGATTCGTGAGAACATCGAGTTTGGGCGTCCCGATGCGAGCGACGAGGAAGTGATCGAGGCGGCCAGAGCAGCGCAGGCCCATGATTTCATCATGGCGATGCCGGATGGCTATGAGACACAGGTCGGCGAACGTGGTTCGACGCTCTCGGGTGGGCAGAAACAGCGGATAGCGATCGCTCGTGCTTTGCTTAAGGATCCCAGGATCTTGATCTTGGATGATGCGATGTCTAGTGTGGATACTGAGACTGAGCGCTTGATCCAGAAGGCACTTGAGCGTCTGATGCGGGGCCGCACGTCCTTTGTCATCGCGCAGCGTTTGAGCACAGTGCGGATGGCCAACCTGATCGTGGTTTTGGACAGCGGTCACATCGTCGCCAGGGGTACACATGGAGAGCTGTTGGCACGCTCCGGACTCTATGCCGACATCTATGAACGCCAGCTGCGGCCACAAGAAGTTCAGAAGTTGGTGGCGCAGCCACAGGTTGACGCATTGAGCCCCGCCTTGGATAGGGCGTAAGGGGAGGAGTGATGAGTTTCTCCATTGGTACAACCAGTATGGGGGGCGGTCCGCGCGGATTGCTGCGGAGGCTTGGGCAGGAGGATGAGGAAAAAGGGCGTGCGGTCGACATGCGGATCATCGGGCGCCTGCTGGTCTTCCTCAAGCCGCACTGGCGTAGTATGGTGGGCGCCCTCTTGATGATGGTTATCTCGTCCGGGCTGGGGTTGTTGGTACCCTATCTGACGAAAATCGCGGTAGATGATTACATCTCTAGCGGTGACTTGGGAGGGCTCGATCGTATAGCGCTCATTACAGCTGGTACGTTTGTAGGACTCTATGCCACAACCATGGCCCAGCAGTATCTGCTGTCCAAGATAGGTCAGCAGGTGCTGGGGGATATGCGAGCGCAGCTTGTGGCCCATCTGCAGACAATCCATCTGGGATACCACGATACCCACATCATCGGTGTCACGCTGTCGCGTGTTTTCAGCGACGTCGGTGTGATCAATGATCTCCTTTCGCAGGGTTTGATCAGCATCATCGGTGACCTGCTAACGCTGGTGGGCATTGTGGTGGTGATGGTCTCGATGAGCCCCCATCTGGCGTTGCTGACTTTCAGTGTGATGCCCTTGATGGTGCTGGCTACGTCGATCTACGCGCGTCACGCCAAGAAGGCCTACCGCCGGATGCGGGTGACAGTCGCAGAGGTCGTCGGTGATCTGGCCGAAGATCTGGCCGGCATGCGCGTGATCCAGGCCTTCGCGCAGGAGGGTACAACGCAGGAGCGTTTTGATGAAGTCAACAGGGCGAACCGAGATGCCCATATCAATGCCACTTCGCTTTCCTTCGCCTTCATGCCTGTGGTGCAGTTCCTCAGCACGTTAGCGATGGTGGTTGTACTGTGGTTCGGCGGACGGTCGGTCGCGCAAGACACCCTGACCCTAGGTGTCGTTATCGCCTTTCTCTCGTATGTCACACGGTTCTTCCGGCCCATCCAGGAGCTCAGCCAGCTCTATACGACGATGCAGTCAGCGATGGCCGGCGGCGAGCGGGTGCTGCATTTGCTCGACACCGAGTCTGCCGTCCCCGATCGTGCCGGCGCCAAGCCGATGCCGCTGATTGAGGGGCGTGTAGAGCTTCGCGATGTCACGTTTGCCTACCGGGGTGATGAGGTTGTGCTGCGGGACATCAATCTGAAGATCGCACCGGGACAGACAATCGCATTGGTAGGGCCGACCGGAGCCGGCAAGACCTCGATCTCCAATCTCATCGCGCGCTTCTATGATGTCACCAAAGGGGCTGTCTTGATTGACGGGATTGACGTTCGCGATGTGGCGCAGAGGTCGTTGCGGAGGCAGATGGGCATTGTGCCCCAGGAGCCCTTCCTCTTCTCCGGGACGATCGCAGACAATATCCGTTTCGGCGATCCTGGCGCACCGGACGAGGATGTTGAGGCAGCCGCTCGGTTGGCCAACGCGCACGAGTTCATCATGCGCACGCCTGATGGGTACCAGACTCGGATTCAGGAAGGCGGCGTGAACTTCTCCGTGGGCCAGCGCCAGCTGCTGAGTATTGCACGTGCACTCTTGGCAGATCCGCGTATCTTGATCCTGGATGAGGCTACATCCAGCGTGGACACGATGACCGAGTCGCTGATTCAGGATGCGCTGGACCGGCTCCTGGCGGGACGAACTGCTGTGGTGATTGCCCATCGCTTGAGTACTATCCGTGGTGCTGATGTCATCTGTGTGATCGATGATGGCTGCATCGTTGAACAGGGATCCCACGAGGCGCTGCTTGCCCTTGGCGGGCTATACTACGAGCTCTACGAGCAGCAGTTCGTGGATGTATTGGCGAGATAGACGTCATGGTCGCTGGCGCGCACATGCACGAATCGAAACACAACGCGAAGAAGGCCCCATTGCCTGGGTTGCCACGCTACGGCAGCGTGAAAGCCTTTAGGCCCTCCACTCGGTGGCGCGAGGTGCTATTGTCGAGGCGGCCGATGTTTCTTGCCAGCGGGGTGAGATGAGGTTGACTACAAGGCCTATGGGCCAGATTAGCGAAGGTTGCCTATGAAAACATTGAAATTCCTGTTTGGATATGCCAAGAATTACAGGGCGTCACTTATTGTCACGGTTGTCAGCATGTTTCTGTTGACTGCAGTACAGCTCTATGAGCCTCAGATCATCAAGAATATGGTGGCAATCGTTCAGGACCGGCAGAATCTCGCGACCTCTCTGGATGTGGTCGGGCGGCTCGCGCTACTAGCATTGGCGCTTGGTGTCGTGCGGGCTGTGCTCCAATTCCTGCGGAGCTATATGGCGCACGTTGCCGGCTGGGGGGTGGTGGCCGATGCACGCAAAGATATTTACCGTCACCTTCAGCGCCTTTCACTGCGTTTCTATGAGGATCGGAAGATCGGCGATTTGATGTCTCGTATGGTGAACGACTCAGATATGTTTGAGACGCTGATTGCTCATGCGATTCCCGACACTGTTGTCAACGTTCTGATGTTCATCGGCGTTGCCATCATCCTGCTTGGTATGAGCCCACAGTTGACGTTGCTGAGCCTGGTGCCGATTCCGCTGATCGTCTTTGCGGCGCGCGGGTTCACAAACTATGTGCGGCCGGCCTTCCGCGAGCGCCAGAAGGAGCTAGGTGATCTCAATGCGACGCTCAATGAAAACCTCTCCGGCATACGCGAGATTAAGGCTTTCACTCGGGAGGAGCTCGAGGCACAGCGCATCGGTGATCACATCACTAAGTATCGCGACTCCCTGCTTAAAGCGCTGCGGTTGATGGCGACATTCCATCCCTTCGTGGGGTTCTCCTCATCGCTGGGCACGATTGCGCTCATCTACTTCGGGGGGCGGTTGGTCCTGAATCAGATGTTGCCGTTGGAGGACCTGGTTGCGTTCTTTCTCTATCTCAGCGCCTTCTACCAGCCGGTGCGCATGTTGAGCGGCGTTTGGGAGAACGTTCAGCAGGCGATGGCTGGAGCAGAGCGCGTCTCGGAGCTGCTCGACGAGGATCCGGAGGTCGTGGAAAGGCCTGATGCCATCGTGCTGCCTGTGCGCGCCAAGGGGGAGCTTACCCTGACCAATGTGAGCTTCCACTATGTTGAAGGCCAGCCTGTGCTACAGGATATCAATCTCCCTATCCCTGCGGGCAATGTTGTCGCTCTGGTGGGGCCCACCGGTGTTGGTAAGAGCACGTTGGCTAGCTTGATCCCGCGGTTCTACGATGTTCAAACGGGATCGATCACCCTTGACGGCTACGATATCCGCGACATGGCCCTGAACAGCCTGCGGCGGCAGATCAGCATCGTGTTGCAGGATGTCTTTCTCTTTCACGGCACCGCACGTGAGAATATCCTGTTCGGCAAGCCGGATGCGACCGAGGAGGAGATGGTCGAAGCTGCCAAGGTTGCGAACGCTCATGAGTTTATTCAGAGCTTCTCTGATGGTTACGAGACGATTATTGGAGAGCGCGGTGTGAAGCTTTCGGGCGGCCAGAAGCAGCGCTTGGCCATTGCCCGAGCTGTGTTGAAGGATGCGCCGATCCTGATCCTGGATGAGGCGACCTCATCGGTGGACACACAGACGGAGATGTTGATTCAGCAGGCCCTGGAGCGCTTGATGGTAGGCCGTACGACGATTATCATTGCACATCGCTTGTCGACAATCAGAAGTGCGGATAAAATCGTTGTGCTTGAGGGCAGCCACATCACGCAGGTGGGTACGCACGAGGCGTTGATGGCTCAGGAAGGGCTGTACCGGCAGTTGAACGAGGTCCAGAGCGACATAGAGCCTCGCTATATCGTGGTTCGTGAGGAACGGCGGTTGGCTATGGCAGCGCTAACCTGATTCATCCAACAGGTTGAGGTGCGCTTCGGGATGGGGGATGTGCCGGTTGCTGGCTTAGTGATTCCGGAGATCATCACATCAGCGCAATCTGCGAGCACAGACCTTCACTACAACTTGCACGACTTCGTGGTATGATTGGTGTTTGGGGATGAACCCAATTCTGGAGGAGGACTTAGTTTGATGATTCGACGAAGATGGACGACCCTAATCTCACTCTTGGTTTTGATCGGCATAATGTCGGGACTCGGTGCGTGTGCATCAGGCTCTGCCGGTGGTGCGAGCGCTGACGCCACCCCGACCCCTATTCCCACATCAGTAGTCCCTAGCAACCCGACCTACGTGGTTCAGCGTGGCGATGTGATCCGCTTGCTGCAATTCTCGGGCCGTGTTGCCCCTGTCCTCGAAGAGGAGCTCTTCTTCAAGACTAGCGGCTACGTGGATCAGGTGTATATCCGCCGCAATGACGAGGTCCAGGAGGGCGATCTCCTGGCTGAGTTGGAGGTCACCGACCTCAAGAACCAGATCACGCAGAAGGAAGCCGAGCTGCAGTCCGTCCAGATGAACTACGAGCGACGTGTAACAGAGGCTCAGAACGGCGTCCGTGCCGGGGAGCTCAACCTGGCCAAGCTTGAGGCCAGCACCAGCGAGACCTCTATCATCAGTGCACGCATCAATCTGGAGCGCTCGCGGATCAGGTTGGCTGAAGCCCGCGACGACTACAACAAGTCGCTGGATCGAGATTGGGAAAAAGAAGAGGTCCGCGACCGATATGCCGAGGCTGTGCGCGATGCGCAGTGGTCTGTCGAGATCTCTGAAGCTCAGTACGCAGACGCTCAGAAGGCCCAGCAGCGGAACGGCTATGAGCTTGAGCTGTCCCAGATGAACCTTGACCTGGCGAAGCTGAATTTGTCCGAGATCAAGACTGGTCTGGATGTCACCCGGACGGTGCTGTCCTTGGAGCGGCTGACCGACCAGCTCAATGATGCGCGCATTGTGGCGCCCTTTACCGGCGTCGTGCTGCAGTCCAGCATCATGGAAGGCAAGCAGGTGCAGGGCTATAGCACGATGATGGTGTTGGCCGATCCCACGGAGCTGGAAGTGAGCGCGGATCTACAGGACAGCGAGATGAGCGAACTGGCAGAGGGCATGTCTGTGGTCGCGGAATTCGTCAATCGCCCAGGTGAGGAATACGCGGGCGTGATCCGCCGACTGCCCTATCCCTACAGCGGCGGGGGGCTTTCTGAGGCCGTTGATGACGAAGACAAGTCCACTCGCATTACCCTGGAAGGTATCGACCCGGTCGAGGCCGGCTGGGTTATGGGCGATCGTCTGCGCCTTACGTCCGAGCTCGAGCGATCTGAGGGTACGCTGTGGTTGCCGCCGCAGGCTGTGCGCACCTTTGAGGGGCGCTCCTTCGTGGTTATCCAGGAGGGATCTGCCCAGCGGCGTATCGACGTCCGGGTGGGTATTCGCTCGGATGATCGCGTCGAGATCCTAGATGGGCTGGAAGAAGGCCAAGTCATCATTGCACCGTAACTCAACGTTCGGTGAACTCATCTATGGGCTTTCTTAATCGCCTTCGCGCAGTCGTCGTGGTTGTGGCCAAGCGGGTAATCTCCCAGCCCTGGCTGGTCTTCGCGACCATACTGGGGCTGGTGGTTGCCATTGGTCTGATGATGAGCATCCCGATCTACGCCGATGCGGTGTATAATCGGATCTTCATGCGTAGTCTCACAGAAGAGGGTGCGCCGGAGGGCTTGCTTCCGCCCTTCATATTCCTGTTCCGTTACGATGGCAGCATCTATGGATCGTTGGACTGGAATGAGCTTGTGCCCGTGGACGAATACCTCACCAACGAAGCCGGCAAGTCAATTGGGATTCCCGAGCAGATGGTGGTG
The DNA here is from genome assembly GCA_021159805.1 of Anaerolineae bacterium. GTDB lineage: Bacteria > Chloroflexota > Anaerolineae > B4-G1 > SLSP01 > PWVB01. The sequence goes on along the minus strand of JAGHDT010000174.1, from coordinate 4,535 downwards.
CGCTACGCTACCACCGACCCCTTTGGCCTCTTTGCCGATGAGTCTTCTATGTTTGAGAACACCACGTCGCCGCTCGTCTGGTCCAGCTTTGCCTTCATCAGTGGTGTGCAGGACCATGTGGAGATCACTGATGGACGCTTCCCTGAGGTTGTTGCAGCAGGGGGTGGTGATCCCGTTGAGGTCATGATTCACGAAGACTTGGCGACCGAGATCGGTGCGCAGATCGGCGAGACCTATGTAGCGTACCTCAAGATGCGCAGTGAGGAAGGCTTTATCACGAATGTGCAGATCCCGGTTCGCGTGACGGGTGTCTGGAAGCCCAATGATGAGTCTGAACCGTTCTGGTTCTTCCGGCCCAGCGCGTTTTCCGAGCGCATGTTGATCCCCGAGGAGAGCTTCGTCAACTATATCGGGGCGATGATGGACAAGGAAGTCTACACTGCCGTGTGGCACCTGGTGATGGATGGCCAGGACATCACGCATGCGGATGCTGTGCCGCTGATTCGGCGCACCCTCAGTGTGGAGCAGCGGGCGGCAAGTCTGCTACCCAACACGACCCTCGGCAAGTCTCCGGTCGATGCGCTGCTAGACTACCGCCGTTCATCCAACCTGCTGACGATTCAACTCTACGCATTCAGCATCCCGATTCTGGGGTTGCTGTTAGCCTTTATCACGTTGACCGCCGGGCTTTCCACGGAGCGTCGCCGGAATGAGGTCGCGGTGCTCCGCAGCCGTGGCGCGATGGCGTCGCAGATGCTGGGTATGGCTGCCTTGGAGAGCCTGCTGCTCGGCCTCATCGCTCTGGCAATCAGCTCCCCTGTTGGGAAGGGCATTGCCGGCCTGATAGGACAGGCGCGTAGTTTCCTGGATTTCTCGGCGGGGCTGGACACGCTGCGGGTCACGGTTACCGTGGATATCCTGCGCTTTGGTGTGGTGGCAGTGGCTGTGGGCATGATCGCTCAGATCATACCGACTCTTGGTGCTGCCAAGCACACGGTGGTTTCGTACAAGCGCTCGCGCGCGCGGATGCTGAAGAAGCCCTGGTGGCAGCGCGCGTGGCTGGACGTTCTTCTGCTTATCCCGGCGGTCTATGGCGGCTACCTGCTTCGGAATCAAGGCAGTGTTGTTTCCTTTGACAATGGCTTTGGGAGTTCACCGTTTGAGAACCCCTTGCTGTTCTTGGTGCCCGCGCTGGGTATCTTCGCGCTCACGCTCTTCTTCCTGCGGCTGATGCCGGTGTGGATGTCGGCGGTGGCGTGGATCGCCGGCAGGACGAAGTCGGTGGGCTTCCTGATGGCTGCGCGGCATCTGGCTCGCACACCCAGCTTCTACAGCACGCCGCTAATCCTGCTCGTCCTCACGCTGAGTCTGTCGGCCTTCACCGCTTCCCTTGCCTATACGCTGGATCAGCATCTCTATGATAAGAGCTACTACCAAGGTGGCGCGGGACTGCGATTCCTCGATCGTGGCGAGGGGAAGGACTCCGGGCTTAGCGCGATGTTCGGAGGGTCGGGAGATGACGAGGGAACTGCTGCCGCCGAAGACACAGGTCCGCGCTGGTTGTTTCTGCCGGTCACCGAGTACCTCAATGCGCCCGGCGTGGAAGATGTGACGCGTGTGGCTCGCTACGGAGCAGTTGCCAATGTGAGCACCGGTCGCCAAGTAGGCGTCTTCCTGGGATTGGAGCGGGATGCTTTCCTGCGGAACAGCTATTGGCGCTCTGACTTCTCGTCGGAGAGCTTGGGCGCTTTGATGAACGGCTTGGCTCTCGAGCGCAATGGCGTTCTGGTGACGCAAGAGTTCCTGGCTTCGAGCTATCTTGGTGTTGGGGATTCGGTACGCGTCGAGGTGACGACCTACGGACAACGCACGATGATGGACATGAAAATCGTCGGCGTCTTTGACTACTTCCCCACCTGGTATCCGTCCGAAGGGCCGCTCTTTGTGGGCAACCTGGACTACTTCTTCCTGGAAGCCGGTCAGCAGTATCCCTATGATGTTTGGATGCGTCTGTCCGAGACTGCTGATGTGGCGGCGCTGGTCAACGACGAACTGGATCTCTATAGCTATGACTGGAGCGCGCCCAAGCTCGAGATCGACGCTGCGCAGGAGCTGCCGGAACGGCAGGGCCTCTTCGGATTGCTCTCGGTTGGCTTTGCCGCGGCAGCTATTCTGACGGTGATCGGGTTCCTGTTGTACGCGCTTTTCTCCTTCCGGCGGCGGTTCATCGAGTTCGGTGTGCTGCGTGCTGTGGGACTTTCGTCGACGCAGATGTCGGCGTTCCTGGGATGGGAGCTGGCGCTGCTGATTCTCATGGGGGGGCTTCTCGGCACGCTGCTGGGCGGAGGGCTTAGTTCGCTCTTCATCCCCTACCTGCAGATTGGGGCGGATGAGGTCTCTCAGATTCCCCCCTACGTGGTGGAAGTTGCCTGGTCGGCGATTTTTCGCATCTACGCGCTTTTCGCGGTATTATTCGTGGTGGCACTTGCCGCCTTGATTGTGATGTTGCGTCGGATGAAGATCTTTGAGGCGGTTAAGCTAGGCGAAACTGCCTAGCGCGCCCAACTTTTCAGACGTTTCACGAACCCGCTTTTTTGAGAAGGGAAGAAGGATGGCAGAACGAATAGAGACAGCTGCCCAGAGCAGTGGCGCTTCCCAACCTCTCATTGTTTGCGACAACTTGGTGAAGATCTACAAGGTCGCCGACTTGGAGGTTGTGGCTCTGCAGGGCCTTGACTTGGTGGTCCAGCGGGGCGAGCTACTGGGGATCGTGGGCGCCAGTGGCAGTGGCAAGTCAACTTTGATGAATGTGCTTGGTGGACTGGATCGCCCGTCGGCCGGCCGAGCCTGGGTCGATGGGAAGGATTTGCTGAAGCTGTCCAACCGCGACCTGAACCAGTACCGCAGGACCGAGGTGGGTTTCGTCTGGCAGCATGGCGCCCGTAACTTGATCCCCTATCTGAACGCTTTGGAGAATGTGAAGCTGCCCATGACTCTGGCGGGTGGGGCCGGCCGAAGGGTCAATCAGCGCTCCAAGGAACTCTTGGGACTGGTCGGATTGGGCGACCGCATGCGCCACCATCTATCTCAGCTATCCGGTGGCGAGCAACAGCGCGTGGCCATCGCCGGCGCGCTGGCCAACGATCCCAAGATCCTGTTGGCCGATGAGCCCACAGGCGAGCTGGATTCCGTCACTTCACTGACCATCTATGAGCTGTTCCGTCATCTCAACCGCGAGTTGGGACTGACGATGATGATCGTGAGCCACGACCCTACTATTGCGCGTCAAGTTGATCGCGTGGTCGCGATTCGCGATGGCCGATTGGCAACAGAGACAGTGCGCGCCAGGTCGAACGGAGCGGCGACTCCATCAGGGGACGATGCTTCGATGGGCGGGGACTTCTACGAGGAAGAGGTCTTTGAGGAGCTGACCGTGCTTGACTCCACGGGCCGCCTACAGATCCCGAAGGAGTATCTGCAGCAGTTCGGGATCAAGGGACGCGCGCGTCTTGAGATCACCGAGGAGGGCATCTTGGTGCTTCCGGCGTTGAACGTGGACCTGGATCACGTTCACGATGCTGAGGCCTTGGCAACGGGACTCGAGGAGGCAAAGAAATCCAGGGGCCTGAGCGGTTTCGTGAACCGGCTGGTGCGCGGGGACTTCAAGCGAAAGGGCGGAGAGTAGATCATGGCAAGTATGATGGAAGTCGCCGAGTTCACCAATGCTATTGAGACTGAGGATCTTTGGCGTGTCTACAAGATCGGGAACGATATCGAGGTCCCGGCGCTGCGCGGGTTGAACATCCAGATTGAGCCCGGGCACTTTGTCGCGCTAAAGGGCCGTTCCGGTAGCGGCAAGACGACCTTGCTCAACTGTCTGAGCGGACTCGACCGGCCGACATCGGGTGTGGCCAGAGTTTTGGGGCACGATCTGTCGCAGCTCAACGACCGGCAGCTCACACGGTGGCGCAGGGAGCAGTTGGGCTTTGTCTTCCAGTCCTTTGGCTTGCTGCCGACGCTCTCGGCCTACGAGAACGTGGAGCTGATGCTGCGCATCAAGGGAGTTCGCGCGCGAGAACGTCACGAGCGGGCCATGTACTGTCTGGATCTGGTCGGGCTTCACAAGTGGATTGACCACCGCCCCTACGAGCTCTCCGGCGGGCAGCAGCAGCGCGTCGCCATCGCTCGCTCCCTGGCGAACCAGCCATTGCTGGTTCTGGCGGATGAACCGACCGGTGAGTTGGATAGCGAGACCGCGCGTGAAGTCCTGGGGCTCTTTCAGAGCATCGTCTACGATGAGAAGATCACGGTATTGATGGCCTCCCACGATCCGCTGGTGGATGACTATGTCGATACCATCCTGCAGCTGAGAGACGGGCAGGTCGCGTCGTAGATATCGGCAGGTCGGCGCACGATAGCAACTAATCTGTCACCACAGAGAGGGCCGAGGGTTTCTGCTCGGCCCTCTCTGTGGTGCTTGCCTCTCACCCCTCAGCCTCCAGCATCCGCTGGAACAGGGCCTCATACTCGACCAC
>JAGHDT010000386.1 GCA_021159805.1 Anaerolineae bacterium | reverse complement strand
GCCCTCACCCTAACCCTCTCCCATACTCCGCGGACGGAATGGGAGAGGGAACCGGAGGCGCGGCCCCCAAAACCATCCTCTGCCGGCCCAAAGCCCTTCACCCAGTCTCGACCGTGGCTTTGGACCGTTCTTCGCGCTCCATTTTCATTCATGCGTGGCGTGCACGAGCGAACGTGATGTCTCTTGTCCATTCTGAAACACGCCTGCTTCCACGCGGCGGTGGTCACACCGGCCCAGAGGCTACGACGTGCTCTCCTCGAACTCCTGGACCTGATAGGTGGAGACGGCGAGGTCACCGTTGCGCCAGGCGGTGGCCGAGAGTCCGGCCTTGTAGCACAGGTGGCTGAGGAATTCCTCGGGCACCGGCAGTTGGTCCCAGACCTGCGGTAGGAAGGTCGCTCTGTGCCAGTCCCGTTGGAGGATCACGCCATCGATAGTGGGGGTGAGCTTGTGGACAAGCTCCTGCGCATCCGCGTAGGACAGGGGTTCCGGTGCGGTGAGGACTGAGACCTCGATGACAATGCCGGGTAGTTCGTCTGCCGTGAGTCGGGGAAAGCGCGGGTCCTCAAAGGCTGCCGCCAACGCGTTGCTGCGGACGTCCTCGATCAGTGACCTCCGGGCCATCAGGGAGCCGATGCAGCCCCGAAGGTCGCCGCTGCGCGTGTGCAGTGTGACAAATGCTGCAGCAGGTGCCTCAAGCCAGTCGGGGTGGCCCGTCTCCGCCGTACCCGGCCCGTCAGTTTCGCCGAAGCCCGTCAGTCCCAGTGCCTCTTCGATGGTTCGGCGAGCTACTTTCAGCAGATAGCCTCCATGTTCTTGACTGAGTCGATCGTTGGCCATGCTAAGACTCCTCGATGTAGGCGACGGCAGCGTAGCCGACGACTTGCCGAGTGTCCCCGGAGATGTCGCCGGATGTGCGGTAGTCGAGAAGCCGGGGATGCCAGTTCCTCGATTCCGCGATGGCCATCAGCGCCAGCGCCGGCGCCTGGCCGCACGCTTCACCTTTGAGTACGCCCTGGCGGTCCCCGGCAAGCAGGGCATCAAGGAACTGCCGATCGATGGTATGGGCCGACCGGTTACTGTGGTAGTGGCTCAGATCCGAACTGACAATGATCAGGTCGGTATCCTCCAGTATTCGATCCAGTGCCTCCCCTACCGCGGTGGGGTCGGTTTCGCCGAAGAGCATCGGCACCACTGGAACGTCGGGAAGAACCACCTGGATGAACGGTATCTGGACCTCAAGAGAGTGCTCGGGCGTGTGCGGCGCGTTGACGGCGCTGAACAGCTCCTGACTTTCGGTCAGGGCCTTCACAAAGGCGCGATCCACCGGCTGCGTGCCCAGGGGCGTGGCGAAACCGTCGACGTCGGCAACGGCAACACCGGGGAACCAGCTGCGATGCGAGGGACCCATAATGATGATACGTCCGGGCCTGGGCTGCTGTGCGCTCAACAGCCGGTAGGCGTAGGCGGCAACCGGCCCGGAATAGACATAGCCGGCGTGGGGGGCCATCACGGCGCGCACCCGCCCCAGGTCCGGGACGGTGGCTGCGGCCATATACGTATCTATCGCGCTGTGCAGGGCACCCGGATCTGCCGGATAGAACATGCCGGCTACGGCTGGGGGCCGAATATCAGCCATCGTTACCTCCTTTTACATCAACATGGCCCCGGTAGACTATACCGGGGCCATCGTGCTATCAATAGCCCCGCGATATCTCTGACAAGGGCCGGGTTTTCTACAGTCGTTCGCTAATCTGCGTTGGGCTGATCCCCAGTGGCAGCCTTCAGGCTGAACGCAATGCGCCGCTGATCGGCTTTCACAGAGATCACCTTGACGGTGATCTGTTGTCCTACCTGCACGACCTCCTCAGGATGGCCGATGTTGTCCTCCGAAAGCTCGGAGACGTGGATCAAGCCCTCCAGTTCCGGCCGTTCGACCAGGGCCGCAAAGGCACCGAAGGCGGTCAGATTCACAACCTTGACATCCACCAGGTCCCCGACCACGCAAGCCTCATGCACGGTGGTCCAGGGATCGGGCACAAGCCGCTTCAGGCTGAGGCCCAGACGTTCCTTGTCCAGGTCGACGTCGAGCACGTGGACCTCGATGGTCTGCCCGACCTCCACGATCTCGTGGGGGTCGTTGACGCGCTTCCATGATAACTCGGAGACGTGGAGCAGACCGTCGACACCTTGCACGTTCACGAAAGCGCCAAAGGGGACGATATTGCTGACGATGCCCTTCTGCACCGACCCGATTTCCAGCGACTCCAGGATCTCTTGCTTTGTACCGCTACGCTGATACGAGCCGCGTTCCGAGAAGATGAGCCGGTTTCGCTCGGGGGTCACTTCGATCACGGTGAGCTTGAGAGTCTTGTCCATCAATGCCCGCCAGCGCATCTCGGACGAGCCTGTCTGCTGGTAGCGCCGCCAATTCGGCATCAGCTGGGAGCCGGGGACGAATCCACGCAGCTCTCCCAGTCGTACGATCACGCCGCCCTTGTTCGTGTCGACCACAGCTAATTCTACCGTATCGTTGCTTGCCAGGAGTTTGCGAGCGTCGTCCCAATCGGTCTGCTGGGCCGCTCGGGCCAGCGACACGACCAGTGAGCCATCGCTATCGCTGTTGATCACATAGACGCTGACAGTCTGCCCTGGCTTGAGGGCTTGCAGGTCCTCACTACTCATCCGTTCGACTTCGCGCGGGTGGACGACAGCGTCGGACTTGCCTCCGATGTCAATGAGGATGGATCTGGGGGTAGCCGAGGCGATGACACCTTCGACGATGTCACCGCGGTGTCTCCTGTGCTCGTCCATATACTCGTCAAGCAACGACCCCATGGGGTTGGTGTTAGAGTCAAAAAACGAAGTGGCGCTTTCCATACGATTAGATTCTCCTGGTTGCGATCTAGTTTCTATTATAGACAGGTTTTCCCTGGGGGCAATTTGGCATGGCAAATAGGCAGTCGGGTGGCGGCCACAGCCGCCACCCGACTGCCTTGGAAGTGTTGGAGCTTTCGTGGTCCAACACGTGGAGGGTCGCCCACGGGCAGCACGCGTATACGTACGATTACGTTCCACCATATGACAGTGTATGTTCCGTAGAGGTGAGAAAAGCGTAGTTGCTACAATTGGCAAGACGACGACAAGCAAAGCAACATTCAATAGAATGGCCGTGTGTGGCCTGATCTCATCAAACACGATCACTTCAGGGCGAAGCATTCCAGGCGGCACGCATCAACGGGGCTCGTATTGGTTGCGCTGGAATGCCGACCGGACGTGCGTGGACCAAAGGCGCAGGCCGTGCTGCTGGCGCACCCTGGGTT
>JAGHDT010000391.1 GCA_021159805.1 Anaerolineae bacterium | reverse complement strand
TCCTTCTCCTGCACCACCACCCCCATGGTCATCAACAGCGCCAGGAGAACCCCGAACTGGCTGCTATTCTTAAGGTACTGTGCTACTGCGTCTGCAGTTGTCGGTGAAGGAATGAGTTTGGCAATCTCCTCACCATTTGGCAAGAGCCTTAGCAGCTCTGGCGTGAGTTTCGCGGCCAACGGCGACATCAGCCCAAAACCCAGCAGCACCACCACGACAACGAGCAAGCGGTACGTCCGCCTCTGCTCGAAGAGTTCTTTGCGCAACGCAACGAGAAAAATCATTCCTCTTTCCTCGCCTCGCCAACCAACTGCAGGAAAACATCCTCCAGCGACGGCCTGACCATCTCATAACTCGTCAGAACCAACCCCGCTCCAACCACCAGGGTCAACAACTCTCTCTTCGCTCTCTCTACATTGTTCACGACCACACGGGCAGTAGTTCCTTCAACCGAGACAGTCGTCACCCACGATATGGCGCGCAGAGTTTCCGCCCACGCAGCCAGCTGCCTGGCGGATCCGCTTTGACCCTCGATCTTGAACACTGGCACGGCGTACCGGCCAATCAGCTCCTCTCGTTGTGCCACGACCACCATCCGCCCATGGTTGATGATACCCACAACGTCGCACACACGCTCCACATCCGTGAGGATGTGAGTTGACATAAGCACTGCGCACTGGCCGCGCAACCTCCCGATCAGCTCCAGCACCTCCTTACGGCCGACTGGATCCAGAGCACTCAGCGGCTCGTCGAGAAAGAGCGCTTCGGGTCGATTGACCAGCGCCTGAGCCAGCCCCAATCGCTTGCGCATGCCGTGGGAGAAACCGCCGATGCGCCGGCCACTTGCCGAGCTCAGCCCGACCAGGTCGAGTAGTTCATCCGTGCGGGCCTCCCTCTCCCCAACCCTAAGCCCAAAGATCCGCCCAACGTGATCCAGAAGTTCACGCGCCGTCATCCACGGATAGAAGACCGGCTCCTCAGGCAGATAGCCAATGCATCGGGCTATCTCCCTGCGACTGGTGGCAATGTCATTCCCAAGAACCCAGGCACGCCCGCCGGTGGATCGAGCTAGGCCAGTGAGAATGCGGATGGTCGTCGTCTTCCCTGCGCCATTCGGTCCGAGAAAACCAAAAACAGTGCCGGGCTCAACGGTAAGGTCTAGTCCATCCAGCGCCTGCACACTGCCGAAAGTCTTCCGCAATCCCTGCGTACAGACGGCAGACATCTACTCGTCCCGCCCGATCACCAGGTACACGACCGGCCCGATGAAGTTGATGAGCACGATGACGAGCGCCCAGGCCCACTTGGGTCCTTTCGTCCTTTCGCGGCGGATCAGATCCACCAGTGCAAAGATCATCAGCCCCAACTGAAGAAAACCAATCGGGACGAGCAATGGGAGCCACTGATTCCAGTTTTCCATCGTTATCTCCTGACGCAGATCGAAACGGGAAGAATCGCCTGGTGACCTTCCTGGGGAATTGTGAAGCGAAACTCTGTAGAGGTTCTGAGATTCAACATATTCAACAGGCCTTCTATGGACAGCACCTGTGACATTTCATTGCAGACCTAATCAATAGTATATCATCATTCCGCTGCACGAGCGGATTCGGACTGCCGGGGACACGCACGCCACGGCGACCCAATCGCCGCTCTAGCAAGTGCGCGACGCAATACGGCTCCTGCGACCGCACTGAGAAGACCTGCATTCACTGGGCCAAGCACTTGATCTTCTATCGCGACAAGCGACATCGGCTGGAGAAGGAAATCGGCATTCATAATGGTCTCCTCTCATTGCAGCGCCGAATAACGGCTCTGAGCTCAGCCGCTCCGCTCGTGCCTTCTCCTGCTTTTCAAGGGCCCCCAGATCAGAACTGCTGATGGCAGCTCGCGCCGGCCGCGGGGTCGGCTGTCAGAGGACTTCGGTTGGGACGGGCAGCGAGTGATTGGACGGCTCTTTCTGGTCATTCTTCGTGCAAGTGATCGGTGGGCAACTGCTAGTAGGAGGAGACATGGCTACTACCACACGCCAGGCAGCAAACGGTACCGCACTCGCGCCGCATAGTCTTGATAGCCTTCCAGTTCTTCCTGTAATGTTCTATCTTCCAGCGCGGTGCGGATAACCAGTTGACCGACTGCAAACGCGGCCGCTATCAGCGCCCAAAGCGAGCCAAGCAAGAGCGGAGTGGCGAGACTGCTCACTACAGCTCCCGCATAGCCCGGATGACGAAGAAGGCGGTAAGGGCCTGATGTGACTACGACATGCCCTCGTTCTCGTTGGATACGGACAACAGCCGAAAAGAATCGGTTGGCCAATGTGGCCCAAGTGCTCAAAGAATAACCCAGTGCTGTGACCACAAACGCAACAATATGGACCAAAGGCGGCAGATTCGGTGACCACTCGAAGCGCTTATCCAGCCCAGCTACGATTAACATGACGATAGCGACAATAATACCGAGAGGCATAAGCACTCTGTCCCACGGTTTGATGCCCTCTTGCCGCAAAGAGCGGCCACGTTCTACCATCAACTCCGGGCTTTTCCAGTGCATAGCAATCCTGCTCGCAAGGCTGAAGGCAGTAGTCAGCCCGACATAAACCCAGGCCATCCCCCAGTCTAGACGTCCCGAGGAGCCAAACAGAGTCACTGCCGGCAAAGCCATCAG
>JAGHDT010000628.1 GCA_021159805.1 Anaerolineae bacterium | reverse complement strand
TCCAGCGTGGGCTCTCCATCGGACACGAAGGTAAGGTAGTCGATGCACTCCCCGGACTCTCTTGCTTTTGCGCTTCTTTCCTGAACTGCGCGAAGAATCTCCTTCGGTTCGTAGAAGGCCCGACGTCTCACCTGCATCTCTTTGGTACGTCCTAACTGGCAATAGACACAAGAATAGGTGCATTTCTTAGGTGGTATGTTGTTGATCCCCAAACTCCGCCCCAACCGTCTGGACGGGACCGGTCCGAAAGCGATCATGTCTTGGCCTCCTCGATAAGCCCCTCACTGACAACCGACGATCTGACTGTACCGCGTGAGAAGTCAGGTTAGGAGAGGCCCTCCGTCACTACGTTTCTCCCCCCAAAACACGGCGACCTTGGTCAACATCTGACCTTCATCACCATCGCTTCTCTATAGCTCACCGTGACCTCGATGTAACCCGACAGCGTCTCGTCGAGCGCGAGATCGCCCGCAGCCATCCAGAAGCGGTCAAGCTTGCTCACCTTGTCCCCGGTACCCACTACAAGGACGTTCTCACGGCCCACTTCCCTGATCACTGCCGGCGTGAACTGCTTGCTCACACGCCAGAACGTGAATCGATTTCCGCCGATGGGGGTCACTTTACTCGTCCCACCGGCGAATATGCGCCAACAGCTGTCGCGTCCTCTGTAGCGTCACGGGAGCAGCGCCCTACTTCAGCGCCCTCTCGTGCATCTCACAGTCGGTGCCCTTCAGCCCGACGCTGCCGCCCATGCCCGCCACAGGATTGACGATCAAACCAACAACCCTTCTCACTGCCCCCATCTCTCGTGCTGTGCGGTCCTGCTCTACCAGCGTAGACCCACGAGAGCCCAGGACACCTCCCACGTATCGTCAAGCGTGCCCTTGTGGTCTCGGTCCTCACCATCGAGACCCGAAGGTCTACAGGCTACGATCTTCCACGACTAATTCATATCCTAGAACCTTCGCCAAGTCCGCGAATGTCTGCCTGTGATCCCCATAGAAGACCACACGGTGCACATCGAAGGCCCACCAGTCAAGATGCTCGAATAGCTGCTTTGCATCGACGTTGATCGCCACCTTGGTCCTGCACAGAATCTCATCCCAGCCGGGGAAAAGCTGTTCGCCGTTCACGGTCTGACCGCTGAACATAGCCATTTTCTTGTCGTGCACGCTCACCTTGACCACTGTCACTGGCTCATCCTCCGGCCGTCTGACCTGGACACACGCCCCTCCTATCTCCTGTTGATCGACGGGCCATTGAGGAAGATTTCGTATGACATAGGGCACACGACGTTCATCTCCCCACGGATTGAGCGGGGACTCACAGTGTCCGACATAGGCTTTGTTGTTCTCCACATCGACGATGTAGTCACCGTTGAAACCTGCGCTTCCGGTTATCCACAGTCCTAGCTGCTGCGTGATCAGAGAGTCCACCAGCGTCTCAGAGGTGGCGATCACGCCCTCGGTGCAGAGCATCGAGGAGGGCAAGCCCTGCGAGGGAATCAGGCCGCCGTCGTGATACATGAAGACGCCATAGCCTTCCGTTGTGATGGCGTTAGCGTTGTATTTGTGAAGCATCTCTTTCATGGCCAGGTACAGCTTGGCGGATTCCCTGACCTGTGCTTCATTGGTTCCCTTTATGCCCTCAGCTCCGGCAATCCAGCGCGCCGCGAGCTCACCCGCCGCCGCATCGGGCACCGCCTGCAGTTGGGAGATCATCTCCTGTTGCGATCTCACGACGATCTCCCCACCCAGAGCAGCCAGACTCTCGAGATACTTCCGTTCGTATTCCTCCCGTCCTTCCTGTGCCGTCTGCCAGGGATAAGGGGCGTACTCTCCCAAGACCGGCTTGTCGGTGATGAGAAGAATTCTGAGTCCCTTGAGGCGAGTAACTGCATCAATCAGCTTGAGCTTGTCGGCAATAGCGTCCAGCCGCGAGGAGAACATCGCTTCAGAGGTGTCAGGGATGACGGGAAGCGTGGCGGTCAGGACTCTGCTACCCTTGTAGGCGTGAAAAGCCTCCTGCCACCGTCCCCAGAGGGGATAGACTGCGACGGTAGGCAAACCGGTCTGCAGAAGTTCGGTTGACAGAGACCCGAAATAGAGCAATCCGTCCAGATTGTCGATCTGATCCTCTATCTCTACTGCTGCCTGCCCAGCTGTCTTTACCTCTGGGGTTCCGACAAACTGAATCCCGCTGCAGCGTCGACGTATCTCGCCGAGAATCTCCTCGTTACTAAGCACACGCCCCTCAGGGTAGTTCAGGAGATAGGTCTGCGTGCTGCTGAAGAGCTCGGCGGAAGAGAAAGCCACATAAACCTTCGTTGCTGTGTCCATATTGTGCCTCCGTTAGGCTGCATCTCAGTGAACGGCATCCGACGGGTAGTAAGGACGCCGGATGCGTGGGAAAGATTATCTGTCCTCTTCGATGATCTTCAGACCATACAGCGTTGCCAAGTCGATGAGCTGTTTGCGATAGTCCCCATAGCAGGTGACACGGTGCCAGCCGAAAAGCTCGGAATGGTAGTTGTCGAGGATCCGTTGCGCATCCACCTCGGCCGCCAGCTTGGTGCGGCAAGCCTTTTCGTCTGCGATGTTGGCGACGGCCTTTCCCGTGTGGACCGCAAAGGCCCGGTTCTTGACACTCACTTTGGCAGTTGTGACCTGGTGGCCGAGGGGCATCAACGACTGGACTGATGCGCCCTTGCGGTCCTCTGCGTGCGAACGGATGATGTAGGGGTTAGCCGGTCCCTCAGGACCGAAGACACGGTTTGTGGCAACACAGTGAGCATACACGATCTGATCAGTCGCCATGTCGATGACAGGATCCGAAACGTAGGCCGGTCTTCCGGCCAGGTACCTGATCAGGAGCTGGGTGAGCGTCGAATCCACGTCTGCCTCGCAGACCCCGGTTGAGCCCTCGTTGTTGAGCTGGAAGAAGCCCAGGCATGGGTAAGCTGGTAGCTTGTCACCATAAAACAGACCCAGACAGTCGACGGTCACTGCATCCGCCTGGACGTCTGCCATTGCCGAGCGCAGCGCCAGGTACATGCGCGCTGACCGGAGGAGCTCACCTTCATCGGGTTCGACGACTTGCAGCGCTTCCCGAAGCCACCGGTCCCTCCACGCACAGGCTTGGTCGGTGTCGGTTGCATCGTAATACGCCTTGAGCTCTGCGGCACTCATCCGCGTAACCTGGGTTCCGAAGAGTCGCTGCGTGCTCTCCAGGGTTTGTTGATCCGCACCCCAGGTCTCTCCGTCGGCAACGACCAGGATCTTGGCTTCGCGCATCTGTTTCATCACGTCGATCAGGCGCACAGCGTCGACAATGTCCTCGAAGTTGGAGGAAGCTACCCCGATGGCCGGCAGATTCTCCTGCTTGATGTGTGAATACACCTGCAAGAATCCGCCGGAGCCTGAGTATAACTCATCAGCCACGATCACCGGATTTACATTGCGAACATAGATCTCGGCAATGCGGGACCACAAGGCGGTCATATACACCAGATATCCGTCATACCGATGCTGTCCGTTTCCAGTCTCCTCCTTGAGCGCCTGTTCGGCTTGCTCTGGGGAGCGGTACACCTCGCCCGTGAACTCCAGCTCAGGCAGCCGATGCCTCAGCATGGAGAGTACCTCTATCGAGCGCTTCTCCACATCGTAGCCGATGTGTGGCCAGGATGGCGCGTCGGGCTCATTTGCCGGGAAAACCACCTTCACTCTAGTGTTCATCTCTGTCTTTGCTCCTTTTTCGGCCGCTTTCGGGCCTCAACAACTTCAGAGCCCGTCATCTGGCCGAATTATTTGACTCAGTAACGCCATTGCGATAAACCCTCCCCAGGGCTGGTTGGTTGCGCGTTTTGGCCACCACTCGGGTAGCAAGGTGGTCTCCCATACGAGGTGCGCCTGCTCGCCAGCAAGTGACCAAAGTAATCGCTGAAGTTCGCCGACGCCATAGAAGTGCGCTTCATTGTAGATGGAGGGATGAAAAATGCCTTCCAAGCGGTACCGGACCCCAAGCGCGCTCCAGCGGTTGAGCACGCCGAGGAGCACGCCCTTCCGAGCCACGCGCAGCCCATCTCTTAGGGCTTCTCTCGCACACGGTAGGAACTCTAGTGTGGTGATGAAGGCAACAAGATCGAAGGCATTTCGGGCAAAGGGGAGCTGACATGCATCACCCTGCACCAATGTGACCCCGTTCAGCTCCTCTGCTTGTGTCAACATAGCCGCTGACAGATCCAGCCCCACGGCCGCCAACCCTCTTTCACGGAACCAACGGCTGAAATGTCCCGTGCCGGCGCCCACCTCCAGCAAGCTGTGCGCCTCGGGGAAATGCTGCAGCAGCCGGTGCAGCGCAGCCTCTTCAAGCGCATCGGCACGTTGGCCCTGAGGCGTCTCGTACCACGCTTCGTAGTGCGCCGCGACCCGCTCGTCGAAGGCGGTAGACTCTGGGCTCATTCAGGATCCCTCGGGCAATGGGCAGGCGTTCGAGATCGTCACGGTCATAACGGTGTCCCCAAGCTCCGCGGCCTGGTGGAATGCTTCCTGCAGAGCAGCGAAGACCAGGAGCTCCTCGCCCCAGACCAGGGTGCTCATCTCACCGGTGCGGACGTCAAGCCCGTGTC
>JAGHDT010000279.1 GCA_021159805.1 Anaerolineae bacterium | reverse complement strand
GTGGGCCCACCAGGATTCGAACCTGGAACCGACCGGTTATGAGCCGGCTGCTCTAACCGTTGAGCTATGGGCCCCGATAGAGCGGGCGACGGGAATCGAACCCGTATCTTTAGCTTGGAAGGCTAAGGCTCTACCACTAAGCAACACCCGCATGCGCAACCATTATACCATAACCATAGACTTGAACAATACCGGAGACAGGCCGTGGGACCGTCACAGCGCGCTAGCCCAGCTGTTCGAGAAACTTGTTCAGATGGTGTCGCACGGCATACGCCGCGGCTTCGGCACGGTTCGTCAGTTCCAGCTTGGAGAGAATGCTGCTGACATAGTTGCGCACGGTGCCCTCTCCCAGAAACAGCTCCTTAGCGATGATCTTATTGGTGCGGCCCCGCGATACCAATCCCAAGACCCGCAGCTCCTGCTCGGTCAGATCCCGGAAAGCGGCAGCCTGTTCCTGGCGCGTGGCCTGCCGCACACGGGCCAACACCCGCTGCGTCACAGCAGGATCGAGTAAGGCATCGCCTTCAGCCACGCGGCGCACGGCATTCACCAAATCCTCGCCCCTGCCCTGCTTGAGCACATAACCTGCAGCTCCCGCACTGATAGCATCAAAGAGCATCTCATCCTCTGCGTACGAGGTCAACACGATGATGGCGACATCGGGAAGCTGGCTCTTGATCTCGCGGCAGGCCTCAATCCCGCTCTTGCCAGGCATTCGAATGTCCATTACCACCACGTCCGGACGATGCGCCAGCGCCTTAACCAAAGCCTCATCAGCGGAACCCGCCTCATCCACGACCACAAAGTCGGGCTGGTTGCTTAACAGAGTCCGCAAGCCCAGACGCACAACCTCGTGGTCATCTACCACCAGAATCCTGTGTGTCATAGCGTATTCACCCTCACGTATAAGGAATCGTTAGATGATAGGTCACACCTGCCCCCGGCGCGCTCTCAATGCGCAAAGTTCCACCAAGGAGGCGCGCCCGTTCACGTATGTTGCGTAATCCATACCCCTTGCTGACCAGGAGTTGCGCCATACCGATACCGTCATCCGATATCATCAGCTCCAGGCTCTCTTCTCCATAACCCAGCTGGACACTGACCCAGCGAGCCCGGGCGTGCTTCGCAGTATTGGTCAGGGCCTCACGCACGATCTGGAAAACGTGCCGGCGGCGGTTCATGGAGTTGATCGGATGGCTCTGCCCGGCGAACTTGAGCTCAGTCTCCAGCAAGGTATTGATGCGAAAATCGCGCAGCAGGTGCTCGATTCCGGCCGGCAAATCTTCATCAGACATATCGCTGCGCAGATCGAAGATATAACGCCGCACATCCTGGATCGTATTGTTGAGGTCGTCCATCACCCGCCCCAACTGAGCCTGCGCACGTTCCGGATCTGTCGGGATCACCGGCAACATACTCTCCAACAGAAGCCCGGAGGCATAGATCGATTGGATGATGCCATCGTGGAGCTCGCGCCCGATGCGCTCACGGTCCTCCACCAGCATCTGCAGACGCTCGACACCCTCAACCCACTGCTGGATCTCACGCTCAATCGTGGTCAAGGACCGCACAAACCCTGCGGTAATCGCGGCCCCAACAAGCGCCCAGGCCCATTCCGCAGCTCCATTCCCCATCAGATCCGCATTCAAGAGCGTCGACAGCGGCGGCACCAACACTACGTTGAGAACCCCAAACAAGACCATGGCCACAGCGGTCACCCGCAAGTAGGGCAGAATGCGCTGGAGCAGCGGGGCATCCAGAGAGCGGTGGCTTTGCCGCCAGAACCCGACGGCTGTGAGAATCGCCCCGGGCAAGGCCAGCCCATAGCGGACCAAGACCTCCGCAACGGACAACAACTCCCAGTTAGGGTGCACGGCAACGGCAGCGATGGTGTAGGGCACCAGCCACAGACCGCATAAGGAGACAAAGATGGACCTGACACGCGCCTGATAGACCTCTTCAGACATCAGCGTCTGGATGCCGAATCCCAGCAGAAACGTGTACGCCAGGGCGAGGAGGATGGGAGATACAACAGGCGAAATGGTGCCCACGCTGGGTACCAGCATTGCGAAGAGCGCAGTCCATGCATAGAGCGCCTCGCAGACCGCAAACCAGCCCAGCCAGGTCAGGTGACGGGCCAGCGAGATTCGACGACTTTGGAAGTGTAGGAAGCTCACGGTTAGCCCCAGTGTGAAGAATGCTAACCCGTGACAGAAACGCCCCATCACAACCATAGTTGCCATCGACGCCTAGTTCGACCTCGCCCGCTTCACCTGGTGTACGCTCTTGCCAATAACCGGAGAGCCAGTCGCCATCAGTTGATGGCACCCATGCCCACCAGTCGGACATCAGGTCACGGCAAGGGTATCAATGCCTGCAGTATACCACGTTCGGACCCCATATCAAACGTTGCGCCTTCAGCTAGAGATCCTCGCAAGATTAATGGAGCGCAGAAGTCGGCGAATGGGTCTTGATTGATTCATCGACCAAGTTATACTTATGTGAAGATGGATTTGTTTGCATTTAGTCGGCAAGAACAGATACACAGATCGGCGCCCCTGGCAGCTCGTATGCGCCCGAGAACCCTGGATGAGTTCGCTGGGCAGGAGCAGATTATCGGGCATGGACGTCTGCTACGCCGCGCCATCGAGGCCGATCGGCTGTTTACGTCCATCCTCTTCTGGGGGCCGCCCGGCGTGGGCAAGACGACGTTGGCTGCAATCATCGCCAACACCACCGAGGCGCATTTCGAGACGCTCAGCGCCGTGCTGGCAGGGATAGGTGACCTGCGGAAGTTGGTTGACGCGGCCCAACAACGCCGTTCGATGTACGGCCAACGCACGCTCTTGATGGTCGACGAGATCCATCGATGGAACAAGGCGCAACAGGACGGCCTCCTGCCGGTGGTCGAGGACGGCACGATCACCCTCATCGGGGCGACAACCGAGAATCCGTATTTCTCCATCATTTCGCCGCTGCTCAGCCGCTCACGGATCTTCCGGTTCGAGCCGCTGACGATAGAGGAGATTGAGGATCTGCTGTCACTTGCGGTGGCGGACGAAAAGCGCGGCTATGGCAGGCGGCAGATCCTACTGGATGCAGACGCCCGGCGACATCTGGCGGATTTCGCCGACGGCGATGCCCGAAGTGCGCTGAATGCGCTGGAACTGGCAGTGGAGTCGACCCCCGTCGGCGACGACGACGAGGTCACCCACATCACCATCGAGGTGGCCGAGGAATCGATCCAGAGGCGAGCACTACAGTACGACAGATCGGGCGATGAACATTACAATACCGCCAGCGCGTTCATCAAGTCGATCCGGGGATCTGACCCCGATGCGGCCCTATACTATATGGCCAAAATGGTACTCGCCGGAGAGGACCCGCGCTTCATCTTCCGACGAATGCTCATTTCCGCGTCAGAGGACATTGGGCTTGCCTCTCCGATGGCGATCTCGGTAGTCATGGCCTGTGCCCAGGCATATGAGTGGGTTGGAATGCCCGAAGGACAGTACCATCTGGCGGAGGCAGCCCTTTATCTCGCCACCGCACCCAAATCGAACACTACGGGCGCCTATTGGCAGGTGCGCAAGCATATCGAGACAGAGGGCTATCGCCCGCCGCCGACCCATATTCGGGACCAGAACACACTTCTCAACGAAGAGCGCGCCAGGGGGCCCGCCTACAAGTACCCCCACGACTATAAAAGCGGTTGGGTGGACCAGCGTTACCTACCGGATGGCGTGTCCGGCGGATGGTATCAACCCAAAAGAAACGGCTACGAGCAACGCATTGCAGAGTTTATCAAGAAGCTACGTGAGAGACGAGGGGAGTCATCGTGAGATTCACCCAGTGCGACTTCGCCGGCTGGACGAGCAGTGTTGAAAACGCTGTCGCCCACGTCCTGCAGGAGACGCAATCTTCTTCACCGGACACACCTACTGTTTGGAGATGAAAATGAGCGATCCTATTGCAGACCACATATCACAGATCCTGAATGAGTCTGAGCATGTCCTTGTGCCGCTGGAAGACCTTCACGACCAGCTGACCCATGAAGGACTCATGACCTGGATGACATTGGAGCTCCTTGAGCAACTGCTATCTGAAGACAACCGGTTTGAGATCTACGAGGGGCTGGCCGATTCCGAGTTATTCAACCCTGTAGTACAAATCGAACTGCAGGCGCGCGGGTTGCTGAGCGGACCGCTGGTCATGCTGCGCGAGCGGGTTTCATCGACCGAGGAAGTCATGCTCGACATGCTATTGCATCTCCAGGAGATGAACAAAGCACTGGAAACAGCCTGGCAGCTTCGCCCCGAGGATAACCCCGAAGTTGACGCTGAGATTCTCAACTTGCTGATGATGGGCGATATGCTGGAGCGAGAGATCAAGCAGGCGCTTGAGAGCGGCAGCATCGTTGTCGAACTGGGTTCGCATGAAAAAGGCAGGCGGGATCTGGGGCAGAGCTAAGCCCGAGCCACAGCAACCTATGCACAGAAAATGCGGGGAGGTGAGAACACCTCCCCGCATTCACACATACCGGCAGACGCCCCCAGCTCTCCTCGCCGTTCTGGCGGTGATACTAACTCTCATTCTCGCCGGCACAGCCGCGTGTGGACGGCAAACTGAGGGTCTCAACCGCGTCCAATCCTCCGGCATGCTACGCATCGCGGTTGACCCGTCGTTCCCCCCCTTTGAGTCAGTGGACAGCGCAGGACAGATTGTGGGCTATGATGCGGATCTCGCCAGGGCATTGGCCGAGAGTTTGGGCGTTGACGCGCACTTCGTGACCACAGGATATGATGCACTGTATGACGCTCTGACAGTCGGTCGCGCCGACGTCATCATCTCGGCCCTCTACCCCGACCCTGGCAGGACCGCGGGCTTTGCGTTCAGCCGTCCCTACTTCAACGCCGGTCAGGTGATCCTCGTGGGTGAGGAAACTCCTATCTCGGCCCCTGGGGATCTTGCAGGCAGGTCCGTTGCCTGTGTCTTCGGCACAGCTGGTCATATGGAGCTACTGCAGCTGGAGAAAACGCTCGTCCCCGCCCCCAGGATCATCGCCGTCGATGACCCGGTCACGATCACCACCTTACTCCAGACAGAAACCGTCGACGCGATCGTTATCGACCACGTGAGCGCGCAGATCGCGCTCGGATCGCTGCCGACCGCGAGTATCCTGACACCGTCGCTGACAGATGAACCCTACGTCATCGCCGTCAGACACGAGGACAGCAGACTCCTGGAGGCGTTGGAGAAAACACTCACGGCCCTGGAATCCGACGGCAAGCTGGAAAAGTTGGTCCACACCTGGATGGTCCCACGTTGACAATCAAGCGGCTCAAAGTAGAATGCGACAGATACGTCAAGGGGTTTTTGGCAACGACCGCTGCGAAAGGACTGCGAAGAAGCTGGATCAAGCCCGCGACACTGGCTCGGCAACACCCATATCAAGGAGGCGTATGGCAGAGGTACACGTTTCGGACCACCCATTGGTGAAGCACAAGTTGACGCTTCTTCGGGACAAAAACACAGCCCCTAAGAAATTTCGCGAGTTGATCCGCGAGATCACGCTGTTGATCGCTTACGAAGCTCTGAGAGATCTTGAGGTCGAGCCCAAAGAGATCGAAACACCTCTGACGACCACTGATGGCTACAAACTGGCCGAGCCTATCGGCCTTATCCCCATCCTGCGCTCGGGACTGGGTATGGTAGATGGTATCTGGGAGATGATCCCGTCTGCCGAAGTCTGGCACATCGGTCTCTTCCGGGACGAGCACACCTTGCGCCCAGTCTCTTACTACAACCGCCTGCCGATTCGCCCCACGGTCTCAGTCTGCCTGATCCTCGATCCTATGCTGGCAACCGGGGGATCGGCGATCAAGACCGTCGAGATCCTCAAGGAATGGGG
Source organism: Anaerolineae bacterium (assembly GCA_021159805.1). GTDB lineage: Bacteria > Chloroflexota > Anaerolineae > B4-G1 > SLSP01 > PWVB01. The sequence continues at coordinate 3,627 of JAGHDT010000279.1, read as the reverse complement.
CGCCAACAGGATCAAATTCCTGGGGGTAATCGGAGCGCCGGAAGGGGTCGAGGCACTGACCACCGCACACCCTGACGTCGACATCTACCTGGCCGCACTCGACGATCACCTCAACGAGCACGCCTACATCGTGCCAGGCCTGGGTGACGCAGGAGATCGCCAATTCGGAACTGCCTGACCGGGCACGCGTAGAGAAAACGGGTGCGCACTTGACCTACGGGCTTGAGTATGCATTGATACTGATTGCGGGCGTCACGATCTCACTGATCATGACGCCCCTTCTGGGCAGGCTTGGGCTCCGGCTGAATATAGTAGCCAGGCCCGGTGGTCGGCGCCAACACACCGGCGTGATCTCTCGTCTGGGCGGGCTTGGGTTGATCGTGGGCTTCTTCGGCGCACTGGCCCTGTCACGCATCTTCGCCATCCCCACAGCCGATCCAAACGAGACACGACGCTTCTGGGGCCTGGCCGTCGGCGGGCTCTTGATGGGTGTTTTCGGGTTGATCGACGACAGGCGAGAACTCCCGGCAGGCGCGCAGTACGTGGGCTACCTCATCGCCTCTATCGTCGCCATCGCCGGCCTGATCATCCTGGAACGTTTCAATAACCCGCTTACCAACCAACTCGTCGTCCTGCCCGCCCTCATCTACATCCCGCTGACGCTCTTCTGGATGACGGGTATGACCGTCACGGTCAACTGGCTGGACGGCCTGGACGGTCTTGCCGCGGGGGTATCAGCAATTCTGGCCCTGATCCTCAGCATCCATATGGTCCGCAGCGGCCAGTACAGCGTCGTTCCCCAGGCCCTGGCCCTGCTCGGCGCGTCCATTGGGTTCCTTTACTACAACGCGCCGGCGGCGCGCTACTACCTGGGCAGCAACGGCGCCTTCTTCCTGGGCTATGTCCTGGGGGCTCTGGGGCTGATGGCCGGGGGACGCGTGGCAACGGTGCTTCTGGTAATGGGCATCCCCATCGTGGATGTGGCTTGGACAATCCTGGATCGTTGGCGGAACGGCGTCAGCCCCTTCCACGGGGATCGCCGCCATCTGCACTTCCGTCTGCTTGATGCAGGACTGTCCACCCGGACCATTGTCTTTGTCTATTGGGGCTTCTGCGCTACCGCCGGAACACTCGCGCTAATCCTGTCATCACGCCTCTACAAACTGGTGGCACTGCTTCTTCTGGGCGGGTTGACCGCCCTGCTGCTCCTCTACCTCAGCCGCCGCAAGTAGCCACAACTCTGCCGGCGCCAACTGGAGGAACAATGACAAATCGCAAGAAAGCGGTGGGTCGACGGCAGGTCAAGAGGCCCAAGGGCCTGCCGGCAGCTCTTTGCGTGGCGCTCTTGATAGCCTATCTTGCCGGCTGCACGACGCCGGCCCCCCCCACAGCGCCACCGACAATACCACAGCCTACCGTGCAACCACCGGTCTCTTCTCCGCAGCCAACGGCGGAGACTGTGCGGCAGCAACTCATCCTATGTACCACCGAACCGCGAGCCGCCAGTCCATTTCTGCCGTCGCAGTCCGGCCGCGATCTCTTGGCGCTCTTCTACGAAGAACCGGTGGAACGGGTGGGCTACAGATGGGAGGCCCGGCTGGTTGAACGTGTGCCTGCGTTGGAAACGGGCGATGTGATCACCCGCACCGTCAAGGTGACCAACGGCACGCGCTATGCCGACGCCTTGGGGCTCGTGCGGCAGTACACCGAGGCCGACTCCATAGAGCTGCCGAAGATGATCGTGACATTCACACTCAAGTCGGACCTGCTCTGGTCGGACGGCGTCACCATCACAGCCAAGGACGCCGTGCTTGGCTACCACCTGGCACAGTCCCCCGGAGCCCAGGGACGCTGGCGCGCCTTGGCGGAGCGGACCGCACGCTTTGTGGCCGTCGATGAGCGCACGCTTCGCTGGGAGGGTATTCCCGGCTACCAAGACGCGGACTACCCCGGTTTTCTTTTTCCCCTACAGCCGGCACATCGCTGGCAGGGCCAGGCGCTGGCCGGCGTCCTGGAGGACCGTACCCCACCGGCCACCGGGCCATTCAAGATTGTGGCCTGGGAGTCCATGCGCGAGGTGCGCCTGGTGCCCAACGAGAACTACGCCGGCACGCAGCCGGCGCTGGAACAGATCATCGTCAGGTTCCCACAGCAATCGCCCAATCAGTGGGGCGCCTTGCTGGCCAACGGCACCTGTGATGTCATCCTTCCCGACCCGATCCTGCTGACCTCGTGGGATCAGTGGGAACGGCTGGGCGCGGCGGGCGTAGCCGTCATCTGGGCGGATGCGGCCCCCGCCGTGCTGCGGATCGACGTCAACCTGATCCCGGCCGGTGCGCCGAGCGGCACGCCAGGCGATACACCAGACGCCGATACCCCGACGGTGTCACCAGCACAGGACCTGGCGGTGCGGCAGGCCATCTCCGCCTGTCTCAACCGCAAACAGCTCACGGAATCGCTCCCCGCAGAGGCCATTGCCGCAGCAGCCGGCTTCATTCCGCCCAACCATCCCGCCTACGCCGGGACCAGTCTGCCGGCCTACGACCCTGCCGCGGCCGCCAAGCTGCTCGATGAAGCGGGCTGGCGTGACGAGGATCAGGACGGCATTCGCGAGGCCCACGACGTCGTGGGCTTCACCGATGGCGAGGCGTTGAGCATGACGCTGCATTTCGCATCCCAATACTTCGTCGTCGCCGTCCACGTGGCCTCCGATCTGGAGGCATGTGGACTCGATATCAGCCTCCGGCCGGCCGATGCACACCAATTGTACACGCCCGGGGAAGCCGGCCCACTCTTCGGCCGGCACTTCGAGCTCGCCCTCATCGGCTGGCAGTCTGCCATTCCCGAAGTCTGCGGGACGTGGTTCAGCAGCCGCGTGCCCGGCGCCGGCAACAACTGGACCGGTGAGAACTTCAGCGGATTCGCCTCAGAACCCTACGATGCGGCGTGCGAGCGTGCCCTCGCCGCCATAGACCCAGTGCAACAGAGCGAAGCCCTGCAGACGGCCCAGGCTTTGCTCAACCAAACGCTCCCCAGCATCTTCGTGGCGTGGCGTCCCTTCTGGTTCGCAGCCCGGCCCGACGTGGTGGGCATCAAACCCGACGCCTCCGCGTATGGCACGATCTGGAACATCGAGGAGATCACCATCGCGACACCTACTCCGCAGAACTGACAGCTGGTGAGGAGAGAGTAGAAACCGTCTCTATCCGAAAAAGCAGACGGTCCATCTCGACGCTGCGCAGAACGGAGATTCCGATGTGCTACATCCCACCCACAACCCGAGACGTTGGACGGCAACCGAGGCCGTGACAACATAAGAGTCATTGTCATCACCAACGTACATGCCAATCTTCCAGCTCTGGAAGCGGCGCTCGAATCCATTCGGGCGGAGGGACATGATGCGCTCTTCCACACGGGAGATACGATCGGAATCGGGCCATATCCCCCTGAGTGTCTTGAGTTATTGCTCAACACACCCAACATCCACTTCGTGATGGGTAACCACGAATCCTACTTCGAAAATAGCCTCCTGCGATGCGTTCTGCCGGCCCAAAGCCCTTCGTCTAACCTCGATCGCGGCTTTGGGCCGTTCTTCGCGTCATATTTTCCCGCTTGCGTGGTGTGCTG
>JAGHDT010000629.1 GCA_021159805.1 Anaerolineae bacterium | reverse complement strand
CCGCCACCGGCATATTGGCCGCCGATGACGATGTTGAAGCCGATGGGGAAGCCGGCGAAGTAGCGCGCGCTCTCGCTGCTGCGCAGCAGCACCACCTCATTGAATTTGAGCCAGAGCCGCTCGATCAGCCTCTGTGCCTCCGCCAGGGTCAGGCGTCCTGTCGCCAGATCACGTTCGATGTAAGGCAGCATATACTGGTCGAAGCGCCCCGGCGAGAAGCTGCTGGCGTTGGACTCCATCTGCAGGAGCACGAAGAGGAACCAGACCGCCTGGAGAGCTTCTCGGAAGTCGCGTGGCGGCGAGATCGAAACCCAGTCGCAAACATCGGCGATGCGGGAGAGCGCTGCTTGCCGCGCTGGACCATCGACTTTGGCAACCATCTGCCGGGCCAGATCAGCATAGCGGGCCATCAAGATCTGGGCGGCCTCAAGGGCGATCAGAACCGCATCGTAGAAATGTTGGTGAGTGGCAGAGCGCGTCTCGGGTTGCCCGCGCGCAGTTCCAATCCTCTTCTGCAGGCCGTCGATCCCCAGGTGCAGCCAGCCTGCTACATCGGGTAGAATGTGACCCTGTGCGTGGTCAGTCTGGTTGAGGCTGAAGGCCTTGCCCCGGACGGCCTGGCGGACATCGTCGGGTATTCTCCCGGCAACCAGATCCTCCAGTGTCTTGCCGCGCCAATAGGGGAAGATCTCCTCGCGCAGCTCGCGGATGACCTCGGGATCGATGTTGAACCTGTCCTGAGGGCGCGTGGGCAGGATGTCCAATTCGCGGTCTACCCAGGTGACCGCACCTTCCGGGGCGATCACACCCATACGCGGCAGCAGGGAGCGGTTGCCCACGATCAGTTCATCCGGCTCAATGGCGATACTCATATGACGGGCCAGGTGGCGGAGCATCTTCGCCCGGCGGATCGGCATGGGCTCGCCTTCCGTCTGCCGGTAGCTCTCGGTCGCGTATCTCGCACGTTCGACATCAACCTCCCGCTCGTTCTGCAGCAGGCGCTCGCGGATGCGCGCGCTTCCCTCCGCGGGCTGTGTGTACCCCCATAGGTTCGGTGGGTAGGCGAGGCTTGGGTCGCGCTTCAGCTCATCTGACGTTGGTTGATTGGCCATAGTATCGTTTCCTCAATGAATGGAACCCATGTTCGACGGCGTACATCACGCAGGATGAAAATGGGACACGGAGAGCGAGCGAGACGCCGGGCATCAGAGTGCCTTCGGTCCGCAGAGCGGGTCGGAGAAGCGTGTTTTCAGAGTGGCACCTCCGGTTCGCTCTCCCATCCGCCTCCGCGGACGGCGCCCCCTGAACCGGGGACTTCGCCTCCGCAGCCGGAGGATGGGAGAGGGCGTGGGCTCAGAAGCCCGTGAGTGAGGGCTCTGCCGGGTTATCTCCAAAGTAGACGTCATGTTCGCCAGCGCTCACCACGCAAGCACAAAAACGCGGTGCAAAGAAGGCCCCAAAGCCTACAGAAAGCCTTTGGGCGCGGGAGCGGAAGGTGATTCTCGAAGTAGTATCTCCTTTCACAGTGGTATAGATGCCCGTTCCAGTTGGGCTGCTCGATCTGCTTGCTGGTCGGCCTACCTCCATGGTTCCGGCGTCCGCATCACGATTGGAGACCTTTGGGCTCTTCGCATGAAGTACATGGTCTTGTCGACACGAAGAGCCCAAAGGTTTTCTTCTCACGTCTGAGCCAGTCTCTGTCGCGCCAGCCATCCACACCCTAGGATCGGACCGTCATCCCCCAGCTCGCTCGCCACGATTCGCACTCGGCGGCCCACCGACTTATAGCAGTGGTGGGGCATCGTCTCCCGAGCCGGCGCCAACAGAAGTTCTCCAGCTTTGGAGACGCTTCCACCGATGACATAGAAGTCGACATCCAGCACCATCGCCATCGTTGCCACCGCGACGCCCAGCGCCTTCCCGGCCCCCGTCATCACCTGTTGGGCCAGCTTGTCGCCGTTCTGAGCGCGCCTGGCAACCCCTTCGCCCGTGATCGTGGTGTCGCCCTCTGGCGCACTCACAGCTCTCCCAAGCGCCGGCTCACAGCGCCGCGCTCGCTTGTAGCGCCGCGCCAGCCAGGGCCCCGCTAGATGCGTCTCCACGCAGCCTCGCGACCCGCAGGCGCAAAGGTCACCGTCCGGATCGAACATAGTGTGGCCGATCTCACCGGCGGAGTTGTGTGCTCCCCGGTAAAGGTGACCATCGAGGATGATGGCGCTGCCGACGCCGGTGCCTACCACGATATAAACCATACTCCGCTCGCCGCGTCCAGCGCCGTAGTGAAACTCGCCGAGCGCCGCGGCCTTTGCATCGTGCTCCAGGCAGACAGGGATGCCCAGACGTGCGCTTAACGTGTCGCGCAGCGGTGCATTGTGCAGCCCCGGCAGGTTGGGCGGGTCGATTAGCATGCCCGTCACGTGATTGACGGGGCCAGGCGTGCAGATTCCCAGCGCATCGACGGACGCGCCGGCGGGCAAGTGCCGGCTGAGCACCTCAACGGCGACCGCGATCCGCGCGACTGTAGTTACTGGCCCTTCCTCCGCGGCGGTGGCGATGCGTTGCTGAGTGACAATCCGATCCTGTGGATCGATCAGGCCCAGGGCGATTTTGGTCCCACCCAGGTCGACACCGATGACCCAGTGTTGTGCTGTAGGTGGCACGGAGCCTCCAGTCGAGTACTGTGATGGTGATATTGTACCCCAGTGTGTGTGAAAAGCAGCCGAGAATTGCTTCTGTTTGACATGGTGTCTTATTAACAATACAATGATCACATTAACCAAAGGAGGTCTCAAATGAGCATACACATTGGCGCAGAGCCGGGGCAGATTGCCTCGACTGTCTTGCTGCCCGGCGATCCGATGCGCGCTAAGTTCTTCGCGGAGACGATGCTGGCGGATGTGGTCTGCTTCAACAAGGTCCGCGGGATGCTGGGCTTCACGGGGCACTATGGGGACAAACGCGTCTCAGTGATGGGCTCCGGGATGGGTATCCCGTCGCTCTCCATTTACGTTAACGAGCTGGTGGACGAATATGGCGTCACAACGCTGATGCGCGTCGGGACGTGCGGAGCGCTCCAGCCCGACCTGAAGATAGGTGACATCGTGCTGGCCATGTCTGCTTCAACCGACTCTCACGTCAACCGGCTCCGTTTCGGCGGGATGGACTACGCACCCACGGCCAACTTCGATCTCCTGATGAGCGCGCACGAGGCTGCCCACGTGCTGGGAATCAAGGTGCGCGTGGGCGGTATGTTCTCCTCGGATACGTTCTACGAGGACGATCCCGACTGGTGGAAGCTGTGGGCAGCATATGGTGCGTTGGTGTGCGAGATGGAGACGGCGGGTCTCTACACCCTGGCGGCGAAGGCCAATGTGCGCGCTCTCTCGATTCTGACGGTCAGTGATAGCCTGGTCTCCGGCGCCGCGGCCACATCAGAAGATCGCGAGAAGAGCTACTCGAAGATGGCGGAGATCGCACTGGCGATCGCGGAGTAGGGGCCGGCTCTACACTGAGATGCGTCGGCCCGCGGTCTGCGCACGCAGAGGGACCAAAGCCTTTCCGCAGGCTTTGGTCCCTTTCTCAATACCCACTATCCGATCTTCATTTCTCATGGTGCCGGCCTAGAAGTCCTTGTAGGGCTCTGATTCCACCGGGATGAACTCGGACGGTGGGTGCAGGGCCAGGACCCCGTCGTCGAGATCCGTACCCCAGCCTGGGCCATCGGGGGGCGCCCCGTAGCCGTCTTCGATGACCAGCGGGTTCGTCAGTACCTCCTGGTAGAGGTCCAGAGAGCTAAGGAAGAGCTCCTGCATATGGCAGTTGTTGATGGCCATATCCAGGTGCAGGCTGGCGACGGTGGAGATGGGGCCGTTGGAGTTGTGCGGCGCCACGGTGACGTAGTATGTCTCCGCCATCGCTGCGATCTTGCGCAATTCCGACATACCACCGGCGTGGCAGATATCGGGCTGGATGATGCCGACGGCGTTCTGCTCCAGCAGTTCGCGGAACTCCCAGCGTGTGTATGACTCCTCGCCCGTCGACACAGGAACACGCACTGAGCGTGCAAACTCGGCCATCGCGGCAGCGTTATCAAAGAGGATGGGCTCCTCCAGCCAAGCGATGTCCAGCGGCTCCAGCTTCTGGGCGATGCGGCGGGCGCTCCAGATGTTCAGCCGGCGGCGAACATCGACAGCCACCTCAATGTTGGGTCCCACTGCCTCACGGATGGCACGCACAATGCCGACCCCGCGGGCGATGCGCTCCGGCGTGATGACCTGTACGCCGTTGAACGGGTAGACTTTGATGCAGCGGTAACCCTTGGTGACCACGCCTTTTGCCTGCTCAGCGTACCAGCCGGCTTCCTCGTCACCGCCGCCCTGAGGACCATGTGCTGATGGAGTGCCCCCGGTGAACCAGCCGTTGGCGTAGAGCGGCACGCGGTCACGTACTTTGCCGCCGATGAGCTCGTAGACGGGCACGCCCAGGGCCTTGCCCTTGATATCCCATAGCGCGAGGTCGATGGCGCTGATGGCGCTGATGGTGACCGCGCCTCCGGTCCAGGTCACACGGCGATGCAGCGATGTCCAGATATGCTCGATCTGGAACGGGTCCTTGCCGCGTAGATAGGTGCCGAAATTCTCCAGTTCGGCTGCCAGAGCGGCGTCTTTGTATTGCAGGCTGCCCTCGCCGATGCCGGTGATGCCGCTATCGGTATGGATGCGGACGAAGAGCCAGTTGTTCAGTGGCTCCGCGTGCGCCTGCATACGCAGAACTTCAACATCGGTGATCTTCATAAGTGATTTTCCTCCAGGTGAACCGAAAAGCAAGACTACACACTGAGCGACAGTATAGTACAAACTTGAGACCAAGTGGCGGATGCGATGAGCGGAAGGCGCATGGGCTTGACTTCCTTGCGTTTTATCGGTACAATCGTTTAACCTTTCGGATCTATTGTTTAGGTACAATCTATAGGAGAAGGAAGTGGCCCAGATTCCCTTTATGCAGACCATCAGCCAGTATCTGATCGATGTGGGACCCAAGGGGTGTGAAGACGCCCGTGTGAAGTTGCCCCCCATGGGTGACCTGGCCAAGGAGCTGGGGGTCAGCCGGGGCAAAGTGCGCGAGGAACTGATCGCCGCGCAAGCGTATGGCGTCGTCGAGATGCGGCCTGGGAATGGTACTTACGTGAACGCCTTTGACTTCTACGCGGCGATCCGTCCCATCGTAGTGTACAGTATTGCGTGCGACAGAGAGAACTTCAACCACATCCGCAAGCTGAGGGCACACTTAGAAGTCGCGTTTTGGGATGAGGCGACGCGTGTGCTTGACGAGCACGACCATGCGCAGTTGGAGTTGATCGTCGATCGCGCGGAACGCAAGCTTAAGGGCGCGCCTGTTCAGATTCCTCATGCGGAACACCGGGATCTCCATTTGCGCATTTTCTCCAAGTTGGAGAACCCATTCGTTCAGGGACTCCTGAAAGCCTATTGGGACGCCTACGAAGCGGTGGAGCTGCACCTCTATTTCGATCTGAGCTACTATGAGGAAATGTGGACCAGTCACCGTGCCATGGTTGAGGCACTGAAGTCGAACCAGCCGCAACAGGGAAAGGAGGTCTTAACGCAGCATTTCACGATTCTGGAAAGTCGCCTGCAAACATCAGACTGACAGTACGTGGCCCCTGGGGGGGGGCGCGTTCTGCAGTGTTGTTTCTGTCTGCCATTGGGAGGAGGGGAGAAGCGATGGGTTTTACCATGCTCACACCGGAGTTCATTGTTGAGCGCGATCAGGAGCGCTGCATCGCATGCCAGGTGTGCGTGCGACAGTGCGCAAACGATGTCCATAGCTATGAGGCAGATGAAGATCGGGTCTATAGCGACTACTCGCGCTGCGTAGGCTGTCATCGCTGCGTGACGCTCTGTCCTACCGGGGCCTTGACCGTCCGAGAGAACCCGTTGGCTTTCCGTCCCAATGCCAACTGGACGGGGATGCGACTCCGAAACATCTACAAGCAGGCGGAAACCGGGGGGATTTTGCTTTCGGGGATGGGGTGCGACCGCCCCTATCCGATCTACTTCGATCACTTACTGCTCAACGCGTCTCAGGTTACCAACCCATCCATTGACCCGCTGCGCGAGCCGATGGAGTTGCGTACCTATATAGGGCGTAAGCCCGACCGTGTCGAGGTGACGCGGGGCTCTGACGGGGTGCAGTTGAAGACCAAAATAGCTCCGCAGCTGATCCTGGAGACACCGATCATGTTCTCCGCTATGTCCTATGGTTCGATCAGCTATAATGCCTGTCTTTCGCTGGCCCGAGCCGCCAAGAAAAGTGGCATCCTCTATAACACCGGCGAGGGTGGGCTGCACCGCGACCTCTACGAGTACGGTCCGTATACGAT
>JAGHDT010000426.1 GCA_021159805.1 Anaerolineae bacterium | reverse complement strand
TCTCCGATCAACGTGGTTCGGAGAAGGCCCCAAAAGCCTGGGCTGCCACACTTCGGCACCATGAGAGGCTTTGGTCCCTTCCGCGCGTGCAAGACCCCGGGCCTTCGATTGCTGGAGTGTGGCTTCTGCGTGGCTCGGCTAGTTCGTCCGGTCGTAGACCGGGTCTTTGCCCACCCAACGCCCGGGCAGCACCGCCGGGATGGCGGCGCGCTCCTTGGGGGTGAGCGTGAAGTCCAACTTCCCCAGCGTATCGTTGAGCTGCGTGAGGTTGCGGGCGCCGATGATGGGGCTGGTGATCCGCGGGTCGGCACGCACCCAGGCCAGCGCCAGCTGCGCCGGGGTGACGCCGTGGGCAGCGGCTGCCTCGACGAAGCTCTCAACGATGTCGAACATATGCTCCGTGTAGTAGCGTCGCCGGTAGCCAGCGTTGTCGCTCAGACGCGTCGACTCGGGCAGCGGCGCGTCGCGCCTGTACTTGCCCGTCAGCACGCCGCCGGCCAGTGGGTTGTAGGGGATCACGCCCATACCGAGCCTGTTGCAGAACGGGAGGAGCTCGTTCTCGATGCTGCGGTTCAGCGCGCTGAAGAGCGGCTGGATGCTGATGAAGCGCGAGTAGCTATTTTCCTTGGCGATATTGAGATAGGTGCTGAGCTGCCAGGCCTTGAGGTTAGAGCATCCGATGTAGCGCACCTTGCCCTGGCGCACGAGATCATTCAGGGCTTCCATGGTTTCCTCGGGCTCCGACTCGACGTCCCACCGGTGGATCTGGTAGAGGTCGATGGCATCGATCTGGAGACGTTTGAGGCTGGCCTCGACGGCGTGCTGGATATGGATGCGCGACAGCCCCCGTTCGTTGGGCCCTGGCCCGGTCCCCCCGTAGACCTTGGTGGCGAGCACGATCTCCTCGCGAACGCCCCGTGTCTTGATCCACCGGCCGACGGTCTCCTCGGAGACGCCACCGCTATAGACGTTGGCGGTGTCGAGGAACGTGCCGCCCAGCTCAACAAAGCGGTCCATGAGCTTGAAGGCCATAGTCTCGTCGGCGCCCGCGCCGAAGGTCATAGTGCCCAGACAGATGTTGGACACTTTGAGCCCTGATTTTCCTAATCGTACAGTTTCCACGTTTTTCTCCTCTGAAATGAACGTTGGAACGTTGCCACGTTGGGACGTGGCAAGATGCCCGCGGTCCAAGATGTGGTCTACCAATCGACCTGCTGGAATTCGCCGTCGCTGACCTGGTAGATCCAAATCTGCGGATCGATCAGATCGCCGTTGGCATCGAAGGTCAGGTCCTCGAGCAGTGTGGGGATGGGATTTTGCCGCAGGGCCTGAGCAATCTTGTCCGCCTCAATGGAGTTGGCCAGCTCCGCACCCTGGGCCAGCACCTGCATCGCAACGTAGCCATTGACGGAGTAGGTGTCAGGATTGCGATACTCGACGGCCTGATAGGCCTCGAACCATGCGGTGTCGCCGACAGCGCGTGGGCTGGGGGCAAAGGCGCTGACGTACATACCCTCGGCGGTGCCGTCGGCCTCGTCGATGGTGGCTGCCAGGAAGGCGCCGTCGCTGCAGAGCATCGGGACGGTGACACCGGCGCTTACGAGCTGCGCCCGCAGGTAGGGTGCCTCGATCTCATACCCGGCGTAGAAGATGGCGTCAGGGGCGGCGTTCTGGATCTGGGCGACTTCCGTATCGTAATGGCTCTGGCCTTCCTCGACCTCAATCTGTAGGACGGCCTCAGTCCCAAGCGCCTGCAGCTCCTGGATCAGCGATTGGGCTAACCCTTGCCCATACTCCGTGTTGTTGAAGAGCACGGCGACACGTTTCGCCTCCAGGCGTTCGGCCAGGAACCGGGCATCCACGGCGGCCTGCACAGCGTCGTTGGCGTTCACGCGGAAGAAGTTGGTGTAGCCCTTCTGCGAGAGGCTCTGTTCGGAGGCCGTCGGCGTGATGACGATCAAGGGCATAGTCGCGTAGGTCGTCATAGCCGCCAGCGTTTGGCCGCTGTTGAGGTGCCCGATGATGCCCAGGACCTCGTCGCCCCGTTGGAGCGCAGCCTGGATGGCGTCGATCTGGGCGACGGCGACATCGCTGTCCGATTCATCGTCCAGCGGCTCGACCACCACGCGGTAGCCGTTCAGCCCGCCACTGCGGTTGATCTCTGCGGCTGCCAGCCGCACGCCACCCAGCACGGTCTGGCCGCCGTTGGCCTGAAAACCGCTCAGCGGAACGGCGACGAAGACGAGCACGTCGCCCTTGGTGGGGGCCTTCGCCCCGCCACTACCACACCCCGCCAACCCTAGGGTTGGTAACAGAATGGCTGCGAGCAAGATTATTCCCCATCGCTTCATAGTCTCTATCCTTTGTCTAGCGCGTCTGTGTAGAGCTGCTCTATCTGGCTCGCGAGATCCGTCATCTGACCCTGATGACGCTGGATCTCCTGCTGCAGATGGGCGACCTGATCCTGACCGATGCTCTCCTCTGTGCTGATCACGTGCATCTCACCGGTCGCGCGTGCTAGTGCTGTGAGTGTCTGGCCCAGTTGGGACTCTGCCTGTTGCATCTGCGCTTCGAGCAGTTGGAGGCTCTGCCAATCTCTGCCCAGGGCCTCGACTTCGGCGTTGAGCCGCTGAATGATATCCGGGTTCTTCTCGTACTTGAGCCGAGCTGCCAGCGTCTCGATCTTGCTGGGCAGCTCCTGGCGGCGTTTCTCCAGCCGGTGGTCGCGTTGGAACGTGTCCGCATACCGCGCAAACAGCGTGCCCTGTTCGATCCAGCCGTAGAGCTGTTCCGCGGCGTCCTCCAGGATCGGCTGGATGGTCGAGCCTTTCAGTTTGTAGAGATCGGACTCCACGGGGCGGACATAGGCCACCATCGCCTCGGCCCGGTCGCGCAGTGTCCTGTCCTTGATCGCGCCCACCTGGAGACGGTCACGCAGCAGTTGCCACAGCACCTTCGCCGACGTGTCGGGATCCGTTATGCTGGAGACGACGATGGCGCCCCAGCCGATGCCGCCGATAAGCAGCCAGCCCCACCAGGGCACTTCGGGCAGCAACTCGGGCAGGAAGACCGCTGCCAGGATGGTGCCGGCGATCACCAGCGCGCTCTCAATGCGCAAGAGCGCGTATTGCAGAAAGGCGCCGGTGGCTTTGCGTTGTTGCTCGGCTCTCAGGTTGGCCATAGTGAGTTCTCTTGTCCGGCTAGAAGTACGTTGAGATGGTCCGGTACAGTTCCTCGATGTCCGTCTCATCGGCGTGCCGGAACTGCCCGCCGCCGATCTGTGCGACCTCCCGGAGCAGCTTGACGTCAGCATCCGCGCCAAATGCAATGGTGAAAACCACTATACGTTGCGCCTCGTCATCCTCGAAGAGCGTGCGCAGCTCGTGGTTCGTGTGGGCACTGGCGTTCTCCAGACCATCGGACATCACGATGATGGCATTGATGGCCTCACGATCCCCTCCCTGCACGATCTGCTGGTGCGCCTCCCAGACCGCGTCGAGCATCGCAGTATTGCCCTGCGGCTCCAAACGACGGATGATGCCTTCCAAGTGATTCCGACCCTCGTCGGTGAGCGGCTGGAGAGGCTCCAGGCGTTTGATCTCGGTGGCGAACTCGATCAACCCCACCTGGTCGCGGTCGCCGCGGATATTGTCCAGGAAGGCCAGCAGCGCTTGCTGCGTGGTCTCCATCTTATCGCCGTCCTCCATGCTGCCGCTGGTATCCACGACGAGGAAGACGTTGGTCGGCCGCTTGGTGTACCACCAGACATTCTGCACCACCGCCACAACCCGCGGGCTGGGCATCTGCAGCGTCGTCTGCGGCTGCCGCCAATCGACGGCATCGTTCTCCTTGAAGGGGCTTCCAGGGCCGTCCAGCGAGAGTGCCAGATCGGCCGGGCGATAGCCCACGGACAACAGTGTCCGCTGGGCTTCGTCCCCCGTCAGGAAAGCGGCGAAGGCCTGATAGGTCTGGCGCTGTGCCTCGCTGAGCGTGTCCAGCTCTAACAAAGCCAGCGGATGGTCGGCCCACAGCGTGCCCTCGGCGGGGTAGATGGCGACCAGACGTTCTGCCGGTTGGCCCTGGTTCCAGGCGATGACCGTCTGCTCCTGCGCGACGAAGGCATCCAGGAAGTCGCGGCCCTCAGCCTTGAGCCGCTCCAGAATCACGGCCTCACCCTCGCCGTAGAAGCGCACCGTCGACTCAACTGCGCGGACGTATTCCAGTGTGACAGGGTCTGTGGCAGCTTCCTCGGTGAGCCCGCGGGTCAGGCCGGCCCCGGCGTAGAACTCCGCCAAGGTGGCGAGGAGCCCACTGGCGTTGTTGGTGCTGGGATGGTTCCATTTGAAGCCAGGGTCCTCGGTGGCCTTGCGTAGCACGTGCTGCCAGCCCACAGTTTCGTAGGGCCAGCTTAGCTCCCGGGCGACGCTCTCCCAGGCGACAATCACGACCGGGCTGACGGCATAGCGCACCGGCGTGTTGGTGCGGCGCTGCGTCAATGGGATGACGGAGCTCTCCGACTCATCGCTCACCTGCGCCGCCCACTGCTGCTCCAGTTGATGGAGCCACAGGCTGCTGTCCGGGGCCAGCGCCTGGAAACCGGGCGCAGGCTCCACGCTCTGCGCCACCATCTTCTCCGGGGTCAGCTCCACGGTCAGGACCGGCAGGTTGGGCTCTGTAGCTCCCGCATTGAATGTTTCGACCAACCGATCGAACGTCGGTTTCATGGCGGGGGAGACCGCGATCACCAGTTCGCCCGTGTCGACCACGCCGGCACTCTCCGGCGTATCTGTGGTCATTCGGCTATCCATCCAACTCAGGATCAGGCTCCCGCCGTAGATCGCGCCGCCGAGCAGCGCACAGGCGACTCCTATGACCACGAGACCCCACGCCAGCCGCACCTGGCGGCGTGTTTTTTGCGGGTCCGGCGGCAGATCTAGCGGTATATTCGTTCTGTTAGCCATATCATTCCGCCACGTTCAGGTCAAACCAACGCAGCAGCGCCAGCAGCACGTCCCGGTTGGGATTGCGCATCGCGTCGGACCGTGGGATCACAGATTCGACGCCCCGGTTCTTCCACGTGACAAAGAGGCTGTCCGGCACGGCGTCCATCGGAACCCTGGGGTTGGCCGGGCGCAGCCCGTAGGCCAGGCCGGCCTGCTGTTGCTCGTCGCTGAGAAGGTAGCGCTGGAACTCCAACGCTGCGTTTTTTTGAAGCGCGCTGGTCTCGGGTCCGACCCATACGGAGAAGGGGAAGTCAAACCACGTCACGTAGCGGGGATAGTAGAGGTTGATCGGGTCCTCCCAGCGCGTGAGGATCCCCTCCATGTTGAGCAGCAGATCGGCCTCTAGCAACTGCCCGCCGTCGCCGACGCTGTAGCCGAAGAGCGCGAAGTCCTCGGCGGTGTAGGCGCTGGCGCTGCTGAAGTCGGTAACTGCGCCCATCAACTCCCCCAACCACGCCTGGAACTGGGGATCGGTGACATCGGCGACGGTGACATCGGGTCGCTCGTAGTATTCACCGGCGGCCGCGATCATCGCGTGGAGTCCAGCGATGTTTTTGTTGGGGTTCGGCACCACCAGTTTGAAGTAGCCCCAGCCTGGCTCTCCGCCAAGCTCGGGCCAGCCGCCTTTGGCGATCGCTGCGTCATAGATGGTGTTCCAACTGATCTCGCCGAACTTCTCGATGAGCACATCGGCCCGGCTCTGGTAGAGGCCCCACGTCAAAAGGCTGGTGGCGATGGGGCGGGCGCGGTACTCGCCGTCGGTCAGGAAGACGTCACGCCCGAGCCGCTCCTTATACGAGGCGTTTGCCAATTCCACCAAATACCGGCTCTCCGGAATCCAGGCGGTGGGGAACTCCTCCAGCGTTGCGAGGGTGGCTTGATCCACCTCCTCAGGGCTCACATCACCTTCCAGTGCGCCGAAGGTGTTGCGGTCCCAGCGGCCCAGTGCCGTCAGCCCGTCCATAGCAATGATCTCGACCGTGATGGGCACCCCGTCGATCGTGGGGGCGGTGGCATTGTAGGACGCCGCCGCGTTTCGCACCCACGCTTCAACCGGCAGAGCTGTCAGCACGCGCACGGTCACCGTGTCCGGGCGATCGACGGTGATGGCCTCGCCACCCCCGGTGACGGGTGTGCTGCCCCCCGTGTCCGGCCGGAGACCGCGGGTCGTGAGCGTAATCCCCACGATGACGAGTGCTATAACGACGATGCCAACAAAGATCCAGCGTGTACGGTTCATAGTTTTCCCCGGTTTGATCCACAGTTTATACTGATAATACGCAGCAGACTGAGCTAGGTTTCAACTTATTGCCGGTGCGCGGTCGAATCTCGGTTGCCGATGCCGCACGCGTGCGAAGCACATGGATGAAGTCCACGTGCTAGGCAACAGCACCCGATGAATCGGGTTGCCAGACGGGAAAGAGCCGTCTGAAGCCCCATTGATGGAGCACAGTCAACGTCAGCGCAGCTGACGCGAGCCCTGGGATTCATCCACGTGCGCGCCAGAGGCACAGGGTGCCCGTGTCATCGGCAGATGCCAGCCAGTCGCCCTGCGGGCTGAACGCCACGCGCCGGATGCGTCCGGTGTGCTCTGCCAGTCTGCCGAGCAGCTGCTTGCGCTGCACGTGCCAGATACCGATGCTCCCCTGCCAATCCCCTGCAGCGAGAAGGCTGCCCGCGGGGGAGAGCGCTATGGTGCTGATCATGTGCACGGTCTCCTCGTCCTGGTGCAGTCTGGTGCGCTCCTGTCCCCGCTTTAGGTCCCAGAGCCGCACGGATTCATCCCAGCTGCCCGAGGCCAGTGTGGCGGGCTGCGTGCCGAAGCTAACGGCGGTGACCTGGGCCGTGTGCCCCGTCAGAACCCACAATTCCTGCGCCTGGGGCAGATCCCAGACGCGCACGGTCCGGTCCCAACCGCCGGCGGAGGCCAGCGTGCGGCCGTCGGTACTGAGCGCCAGGTCCAAGATCGCGTCCGTATGGCCACGGAGCGTGGCCTGGATCTCGCCGGTCTCAATATCCCACGGGTGAATGACCGCATCGCGCCCCGCCGAAGCCAGCGTCCCGCCGCCGGGCAGGAAGACGACGCGGGTGACCCCGCCCTTGTGCCCGCGCAGCCGCGGGGTCTCGCTGCCGGGGTCGGCCCAGCGCCAGAGATAGACGCCCCAATCCCCGCTGCCCAATGCCAAGCTCAGCCCGTCAGGATGCCATGCGACGCCGGTCAGGATGCCCGTCTGTTGTCTCAGCGAGGCGACCCCGGTGCCGGTCGCGACATCCCAAATGTGGGCCGCCGTATCCATCCCCACGGAGACCAGTTGGCGCCCATCCGGACTAAAGGCCAGGTCGGCAACCTCTCCGGTGTGCGCCGCGAGTTTGTGCACCAGACGGAACCCGGGTCTATCCCCCGGGCTGCCGGCTGAGACCTGGGTCACCGGAAGTGTCGGCGCGTCCCCCGCTGCCAGGCCCAATGCTTCTGCCCACACGTCCACGCCCCAGCGCGCGGCGTCTGCCGAGAGTGCCGTCGTCTCGTGGAGCTCCTGCGCCAGGCGAGGGAGGACGACGCTGTAGGGCAACTGCGCGGTCATCACCTGCAGATCTTCGGCGACACCTTCCTCCAGCGCACTGATGAGGACGAAGATCTCGCGGCGGTACTCGCCGCAGAAGTCACGGAGCAGCGCTTCACAGCGTCGGGGATCGTCGGTGACCTCCGCGCCATACTGTTGCACGATCCTCTTGAGGCTCTGACGCGGGACGTCGTTCATAGGATTCATGGGTGCTGGGATTATAGGCCCGTGGGGGTGGTTGCCAAACGGGGGCGGGAAGTCGAAAGTCAAGAAGTCAAAAGTCGAGAGTCTTCGGTCAGGGCCTGGAGTCCACTATGTATCCGCGCTAGTGATGCCATCGGCTTTGCTGGGCTGCGGGGGGAAAAGCAGAGTGGCGGCGGTGATCTGGTCCTCTCCCCCCTCACGGGCATCGTCTTGGGGGGAGAGCTAGAGAGGGGGTCTGCAAAATGGGTTTGTTTCGCAAGATACCCCCTCGCAGCCTTGTTCCTGGGGATTTTTCCCGGCGGTGACGTCAATGTGGCGTGTCGGGGCCACGGCTGCGCTGGCGGCGGGCAGCGAGTTGCTTACCGGTGACGCGTTTGGGTCTGGCCACATGGAGAGCCTCCTGGAAAGACGTCATGTTCGCCATCGCGCGTGCGCGCGCACACCTCGCATGAATGAAAACAGAGTGCGCAGAACAGCTCAAAGCTTAGGTGATTAGGTGAAAGACTTTGAGCTGGCAGAGGGCTGTTTCTGAAATAGATCTTCTGTTCTATTAACCAAGAGGCGGGAGGGGGATTCAAGTGTGGCGGCCGGGCAATGTGCGCAATCAACTGGCTCGCGCGCTACTCGGCATCCTTCACCGTCACTGCTGAAGTTCATCAAGGTCCGGTAACCTTGGTCTGTCAAGATGGAACTCTCACTTGTTCTGCCCCTTTCGCAGTCCGGCGTGTGCGGGTCACCTTACCTTGTGGGACGCGTCACGTTTCACGCATCATGCTTGTCGACCGTCACGGTCACCGTCAGGCGCTCAGGCAGGTCGCCGCCGGTGAGCTTGCGCAGCGCCCACTGTTGAACGTACAGCGTGCCGATGATCGGCGGGCCATCACCGGCCTCTTCCTGGTAGCGGCGGGTGTTCTTGGTGTCCTTCTCGACTTGGAAAGTCAGTTCCAGTTTGTCCATGGGCTGAAGCCTCCTAGAGTAGATCGTTTGTTCTATTATACAACAGGTGGGAGGGGGAGTCCAGGAGCACACGTTTTAGAAAATGAGAGAAATAGGCTATCCTGTAGCACAAAGTGAAAGGATAGATTATGAGAGCCCCAGCCCAGGTTACGGAAG
>JAGHDT010000273.1 GCA_021159805.1 Anaerolineae bacterium | reverse complement strand
GCCCAGGATAGCGCTGCCGGTGATGCTAGACTCAGACCGGCGAAGGCCATGCCAACGACCATCGCGAAGACGGTGAACCACCGGCCCACGGCGTCTCGCCAATTGAGCACATACCAACCCACACCACCCGCGAGGAATAGAACGAAAAACCGCGTCACAGCCATGTTCACCACAGAACGTGAGTAGGGCAACAATTCAACCACCAGGTATATGACAGCCTGCAACACCACCAATCCGCCCAAGACGACCTTGGGCGACATACGCATCTCAGAGGTTACACCACGAAGGTCAGTCGTCATAGTCTATCCCCGGCATTGGTTCGCATCCGGCATAGCCCAACAGAAGCTCGCCGGCTAATCAAGGCCACCAGCCACAGTCGCACGAAACTCACCTGGACAAGCCTCTTCGCTCAGTCAGCGTCGCACCCGCTGAGGTATTCCCTCACGCCTGCTGATGCGCAACGTGCTGCGCGACTTTGACCAGTGGCGCGGTCCAGACCAGCTCCTTCTCTCAACACATACCGGCGTACCGTCCAGGCCACGCCCGCATCGTCATTCGAGGGCGCTACCACGGTGGCTGCCGCCTTCACATCTCGGGTGGCATTCCCCATCGCCACGCGGATGCTCGCGCAGGCAAACATCGGCAAGTCATTTGGATTATCGCCGATCGCCATCACCTGGCTGCGATCGATCCCAAGCCGCTCCGACACCAACCGGAGCGCCGTGCCTTTGTCGGACCCCGCAGCAAAGACACCCAGTGACTTCGCACTCCCGTCGGGACGAAAGTAGGTCTCCACGTGCGCTTGTCCCGCGAACTGGGACTCACAGATGCGACGAAGATGGGGAATGCCTGCAGGATCGTAGTTCAGGATACGAACCGGATCGCCTGCCGCAAGGGCTTCGACATTACGACCAACCACCCACCGGCCCGGCTGAGTCTCACCCAGCGATTGCCCCTCCTGCTGCCGGATGTAGCTCACCTCGCCGACTGTGGTGATCAGAGAGTATCCCTCGGCGTCAGCCACGGCAGCCAGTGACTCAGCCAGAGGACCGGGAATCAGCCGCCGGTGCCAGACGGGCCCGTCAGGAGTGCCCAGGATCATAGCCCCATTCGTGCAGATCACCGGCTCTGTCAAGCCGATCTCAGCTGCAAACCGCCGCACCGAGTCGCTGTTCCGCGTTATCGTCAGGATGACGCGCACGCCCCGGCTCACTGCAGCGGCCAGGGCATGTCCCCCCTCGGGGCAAAGTGAGCTGTCGCTTCGCAGGAGCGTGCCGTCCAGATCAACAGCAATGAGAGCGACGTGGTTCTGCATGGGCTCAGATATGACTGGTGTGCCCCCATGCGATGTCTGCGCCGGCAGCCCACCGGCGTGGCTCACGGCAGCAGATCTTGCTTGATAACGGCGACTGCGCTGGGCTTCAGATAGAGACGCTCTGGGGCAGGTTTGCCGGTGAGTAGATCGATCCCCGTCGGCACATCCTGCATACGAGCCAGCCGGTCGCCGTCGTTGATGAGGAACCACAGACGCTTCTCCTCATTCTGACGCACGACAACGTGCACGCCTTCGGGCGCCGATGGCCACAGCGGCGTCAGATCCTTCCGAACCGCGGTCAACTTGGTCAACACACCGGTCAGAATGTCGTCCGTGAGATACGTACCCACATACATCACGGCCCCGGCCCCGAGCTCCCGCAACGACACAGCAGCCCTCAGCCTGAGGTGCCGGCCCAACCAGCGAGCGACCGTCGATGTGCCTGGCAGCATGTCGAGCTGCTCGTACCAATGCAGTGACTGCGGTCGGTGATCCCCGGGATAGAACCGCATCGCCAGGAGCCGCTTATCAGGAGTGTTCTGGCGACCATACTCGGCAACACGCAGCCTTGCCAACGGCTGCAACACGCCGGGCGCAGTGTCAGCGATTACATTGTTGTGCCAGTCCTTGGTCGCGGTCCGGGCGCCGATCACCAGGATGCCGCCACCCTCGACAAAGGCCTCCAGATTCGGCACCCAAGCCGGGCTGAACATCGCCCAATGAGGGATAATGTAAACTTTGAGGTCACTGAGATCATCTGATGGATGCACACACCCCACCGCGTAACCCTGCCTCATAAAGAATGCGTGGATGGACTCAGCCATCTGCTTAGGTGAGGGCAGACCAAACGACATCGTGTCGTGCGCATCGTAGACGTCGACGTCCGCGGCAGCGATGCCGACGTCTACACGCACGTGCGTCCCAAGGACCTCCGCCCCCACTGTCTTCAGTTCAGCGCCGAGTTTGGACACCTCGACGTAACGACGGCGTGGAACACTATCGTGGTCCAACACACCGCACCAGTACTCCTCAGCACCAAAGCGGCACGTGCGCCAGCGGAAGAAGAGCAGGCCATCGGCGCCGCGGGCAATCGAGGTCAGGGCCATACGACGAATCTCGCCCGGCTCGGGTGTATCGTGAAGATAGGGCCCCTGCCCACCCGGGCCCGACTGCTGCTCGGGAACGATGAAGTTCCCCGACCACGCGCGGGCGTGATCCAGGTTAAAGGCCTGGCTGTAGGGGCGATGATCTGGGTCCGGGTCGAAGAAGGGATAGATGTCGTAGCCCAGAAAATCCAGATCCTCGGTGAAGGGGCCACGGTAGTCAATGTGAGCGAAGGTACCGTTGTGGGTAACCCACCAATGCGGCTGCGCCGCCCGCAGGATCTCGATTTGCTCACGCTGGAACCGGGCGACACTCCACGATATGGACCGGTAATAGTCCAGCTGGTGCGCCGGGTTCGGATACGCCGGCTTCCCAACCTTGGGCGTGGGGATCTCGTCAAAGCTGCTATACGTCTGTGCCCAGAAGGCGCTGCCCCATGCGCTGTTCAGAGCCTCGATGTCATCAGCGTAGAGCGCTCGCAGAAAGGTCTGGAACGTGGCCCGGCAACTTGGGCAGTGACACTCTGAGAAATGGCAGTTGAGCTCATTGTCCGTCTGCCAACCGACCACATAAGGGTTATCGGCAAAGTGCGAGGCCATAGCCTGAGTGATCTCACGGGAGTAGGCCCGGAAGGTCTCATTGCTCAGGCAGGCGTGCTGGCGCGAGCCATGCTGCATCGCTACCCCGTCCGCGTTCACCCGCAGGATCTCGGGATGGCCCACGGTCAACCACCGCGGCGGTGTAGCCGTGGGCGTGCACAGAATTGTGGAGATACCCTTCTCTCCCAACCGCGCGATCGTCTCATCGAAGAGGTCAAACCGGTGGGTCCCCTCTTGCGGCTCCATAATGTCCCATGCGAACTCCGCCATCCGCACACAGTTGAAGCCCGCTTGGGCCATGCGCTCCGCATCCAACTCCCGATCAGCGGCGCTCCAGTGTTCGGGATAGTAAGTCGCCCCATAGTAGAAGCGATCCAGCGCGACCGGGCGCTTGTGTGATAACT